>JBKJNG010000257.1:0-12796 GCA_046596065.1 Phnomibacter sp.
TTTGATTATGATAAATTCCGGGAATTATTTGAGCATCAAAGGGAAAAGAAAGAATTGAAGCAAGCTGTTAAAGAGGAAAAGGAGCTGCTGGCACCAAGCGAACCTGACAATACAAAAGATTAAGTGTAAGCCTTCGTGTAATTAATGAAACAACTAATTATATCCATATTACTTATAACGTTGGCCGCTGCATGCAATGTTACCAAACGGTTACCGGCCGGTGAAAAATTATACACTGGTGCAACGGTTAAAGTGGAAGACAAGAATCTGAAGAAAAAACAGCGCAAAGCAATTGACAGCGATTTAGAATCATTTATCCGTCCTAAACCTAACAAATCAATATTAGGCATCAGGTATAAATTATGGTTGTACCAAATAGCGGGCGAGCCCAAAAAACCAAAGGGAATACGTAACTGGCTTCGCAATAAAGTTGGGGAACCTCCTGTGCTGGCAAGCAGCATTAGCCTGCAGCACAACGTAGAACTCCTTTCAAACAGATTGGAAAATAAAGGATATTTTCAGGCTCAAACCACAGGTGACACCGTTTCAAAGAATAAGAAAGTACAGGCAATTTATATAGCCAAACCGGGCGTACAATACACAATCAGGAAGGTACTATTGCCTGATGATACCAGTTCGATAATCGAGCAAAGCATGACAGGTGCGGCCGCGCAATCACTTCTGAAAAAAGATGACCCTTACGATCTGGATGTGATAATAGCTGAAAGAGAGCGGATAGATACGTATTTAAAAAGAAGAGGGTATTATTTTTTCAATCCAAACTTTTTATTAATGCGTATCGACAGCACCGTGGGGGCAGATAAGGTGGACATTTTTGTGGATGTAAAACATGAAACTCCTACGCGGGCTTTAAAGCGTTATTACATAGACAACATTTACGTTTATCCAAACTTTGCACTTGGGGAGGACACTGCAAGAATGGATACTGCATTGCTGCGTTACAAAGACTTCTACGTTATAGATCCCGAAAAAAAGTTCAAGCCACAAGTATTTGATCGCACCATGACTTTTCATAAAGGAGAAGTGTACAATAAGGTCGATCATAATCTTACCCTCAACCGCCTCGTTAACATTGGCACATTCAAATTTGTAAAAAACAGGTTTGAGATTTCGCCATCTGAAAACGACACATCTAAGCTGGATGTCTATTACTACCTCACTCCATTAAAGGGAAAATCGCTACGAACGGAGGTAACAGCTAAAACTACTTCTGCTGGTTTCAACGGAACTGAACTGAATTTAAGCTGGCGTAACCGTAATACTTTTCGGGGAGCAGAATTATTAACTATTAAGGCCACCAGTGGTTTTGACTTTCAGGTGTCTCGCAAAAACAAGGGTTTTAATATCTTCAGAATTGGTGGCGAAATGAACCTCGTGTGGCCACGAATCGTACCTATTAATTTTCGTTCGAATGGTGGCTCTGTGCCACGCACACAGCTTATGCTGGCATACGATTGGCTTAACCGCCAGAAGTTATATACACTTAATACATTCCGCACGTCGTTTGGCTACATTTGGAAAGAAAGTGAGCGTAAGGAACACGAACTAAACCTCGTGAATGTAACCTTTGTAAACAGCACGAGTGTTACGCAGGAATATCTTGATCAAATAAGATTAGACTCAACTCTGGCTAGAGTTATTGAGAAGCAGCTGATCATTGGCCCAACCTATTCCTTTACCTATACCAATACAGCCAGGCAGAGCAGAAAAGATGGTATTTTTTATAACGGGCGGTTAGATCTGTCGGGCAACCTGATTGGTCTTGCCCAGGGTGCCAATGCAAAAGATGGTAACTATAAATCTATACTGAACGTTCGTTACAGTCAGTACGTGAAAACCGAACAAGATTTCAGGTATTACTTAAAGCTATCAGGACCCGCACCAAATCAATGGGCTAACCGCGTGTATATAGGTGCTGGTTTACCATACGGAAATTCGCGGGAATTGCCTTTCATCAAACAGTTTTATTCGGGTGGAACAAACAGCCTTCGGGGCTTTAGAGCAAGAACAGTTGGGCCGGGCACATATCGTCCAGTGGTTGATCCCAAATCATTCTATCCCGATCAAACAGGCGATATAAAACTTGAGTTCAATTCAGAGTTGCGATTTAAGATTGTGAGCATTGTAAATGGCGCTGTATTTGCCGATGCAGGTAACATTTGGCTTAAGAACGACAATACATTTAAGCCCGGTGCCAAGTTCACAAGTTCCTGGACCAAAGAATTAGCTGCAGATGCTGGTATTGGCCTAAGGTTCGACTTAAATATTCTTGTTTTAAGAACAGATTTCGCTGTCCCGATTCGTAAACCGTGGTTACCCGAAAATCAGCGTTGGGATTTTTTCTCTGGCAAAGGCTGGCTAAAGGATAACATCGTTTTTAATTTAGCTATTGGGTTGCCCTTCTGATAAAGATTTTCCGGTTTGGTACGGTCAAAGAAATACGGCAATTAAGCCAGGTAAGCTATTAACTCAACTTAAGAAATTTTTGAATTTTTCTACAAGGTCAACCGTCGTATTGGGCATAAAAAAAAGCATCGAAGTTCATACTTGCTTTCGCTTGTACTTACTAACCCGATGCTTCTTGATGGAGGCAATAGCCATACTACAAACAGCAACCCTCGCTTATAAAAACATATTCTTCTTAACTTGATCTGCAAGTCTTTTTCAAGTTTGGTTATCCTCTTTCTTTCGATTGAAATTTACCATTCTTTAAATCCATCTTACTTCTCACTTAATGCACTTTCACTTTTTAACAATTGAATCATACTTTCTTCCAATTAAATTCCCCGCATCATTCCATCAGATCTTTCCTTTCGTTTATGAGGCCTCATACTTCACGTTTGCACGTTTCTTTCTTTCGATCGAATCACGCTTCTTTAAAGTTGTTACACCTCCGCGATTGGTAGCTTCTTTTTTTCCTGATTCGTTTCCTTCAATCTTTCAATTGAATGTTTCCACCATCAACCAGTTTCCCTGCATCACTGATTGGTTCATCTTAACGAACACCTTTCTTCATCATTCGTTGGAATCACATTTCTTTCAATCCGTTCTCACCTTTCGCCCATTTGGCTTTTCAACTTTCTGTTTACACATTCTTTCTTTCGATTGAATGAATATCCTTTCTGTTAAGTGGCCTTTTGTTCAATTGGCAGTATCTTCTTTCCAGACCTGTATTTCTTCGTCCTGCTGTTTTCCGGCATTCAGATTTCACCGCTCATTCAGTCAACATCTTTTATCCTGTCCGGTAAAACTTCACTTGCGATCAGTCTTACTTTTCATTTCTTCAGATAATTAACCAATAGTTTAAAAGAACTGCTGCATTCCGATCGGCGCCTCTTTCGATTTGCTCTTCTTCCTGTCCGTAAGTACTTCCATTCTTTCGATTGGGTTGCTTCCGGCTACTTGCTCGAGTGCCTTGCGAGAAGTTCGTTTTTTAGCACCGGTAATTTTATCGCTTTCGCTCAATTTTCACCGTTGCTTCAATAACTTTTCTTCTTTTCTGCAGAAGGCTTTTCGCTTTCGTCTGATGTAAAAGTATCTAAACAATTCGTTTGCTTCCAAATAAAAAAGGTTTATGATACACACCGGTTTTGCACCGGTTTATGCACCAATAAATCATGGTTATGCACCTTATAAAACAGGTTGTAAACCTTTCAACTAATCGTTCTGCTGCTGCTGTAACCTATACTGTTCAGCATACTCACCGTTAAGCCCTAATAATTGCTCATGTGTTCCCTGCTCAACAATTTTACCATCATCAATTACAACTACCTGGTCAAACTGCATCAATGAAAAAATACGGTGTGTTATTATGATGGCAGTTCGCTCATGCAGGAACTCATCCAGTTGTTTCAATACTTCTTTTTCTGTTCTCGTATCCACTGCACTAAGACAATCATCAAACACAACAATTGATGATGATTTAAGCAAAGCCCTTGCAATAGAAATACGTTGTTTCTGTCCTCCACTTAAGGTTACACCCCGCTCTCCTACCAGTGTGTCGTACTGTTTTTCGAAGCGATTTATCTCTGTTGCCACTGCAGCCATTTCTGCGGCTCTTACAACCGCTGCCCTATCGGCATGTTCGTTACCAAAACGAATGTTATTTTCAACAGTTTCACTAAACAAAAAAATGTCCTGCGGTACATAGCTAATCATTCTGCGCAGGTCTTTTAGAGTATGGCTTCTTACATCTTTTCCATTAACCAGCACTGCACCTTCATCGGCATCGTACATACGCAACAGTAACTGCACCAGGGTACTTTTTCCACCGCCGGTTTTTCCAATCACCGCAATACGCTGTCCTTTGGCAATACGTAATGTTAGGTGTTGAATGGCCTTTATGCCAGTATCGGGATACGTAAATGAAATATTCCTGAATTCAATATGGCTGGCAGTTGGATCTTCCGCAACAGTTGCAACACTTTGATTTTCCGGATCTTTTATAACCGGTTCTGTTTGTAAAAATTCGTTCAATCTTTTTTGAGAAGCCGATGCCCGCTGTACCATACTCGCTACCCAACCAATAGCACTTACAGGAAACGTGAGCATGTTTATATAAAGAATAAATTCTACTATAATACCTACTTCGCTAATTTTTCCATTAAGATAATAAATACCACCTATCATGATTGTTAGCAAAGTGCTTACACCAATTAATAATAAATTCGATGGAAAATAAATGGCTTCAACCTTTGCAAGCGCAATGGCATTTTCACGATAATCTTCACTGTTCTTATTGAAAAATTGCAGCATCGCTTTTTCCTGCACATAACTTTTTATAACCCTTATGCCACTATAAGATTGTTGCGCATTGGTAGTAAGATCACTTAGCAGCGATTGTATTTGCTCACTCTTTTTATGTATGATATTATTTACATAATAAATGGTAATGGCCAGTATGGGCAGCGGAGCCAAAACATACAGCGTTAACTCTACGTTTTTACCCAGCATATTGTACACCGAAAAAATAATAATAGTTAAAAGGTTTATAAGATACATCACCGCAGGACCAGCGTACATTCTTACACGACCAACATCTTCCGAAATGCGGCTCATTAAATCGCCGATGCTATGATTTTTAAAAAAATGCCCATCGAGTTTTTGGTAATGGGCGTACACTTCATTTTTTAAATCAAACTCTATATGACGGCTCATTACAATAATGGTTTGCCGCATAAAAAACATAAACAATCCACGAATAATGGCCAGCAATAAAATAGTGATGGATGATAATGCAACTATGCCTGAAAAACTCCAGTTTAAAGTTTCTGTCCAGCTAATAAATAAATTGACCAGCGGGTCTGTCTGTTTGGCAATATGTTTTACATGACTACCTGGCAATAATTGCTGTACACGGTCCACTACATACGCCGTAATCTGTGGTGCCAGTATGGCGAAATAGTTGGAAATGATGATAAATAAAATACCTGCTAAAAAACGAACACGGTATTTCCAGAAATATTTATTAAGCGCTTTAAGATGTTTCATAAACGAGGCCGCAAATTACACCATCTAGCTATGCAAACTGTTCATATTTGGTTATAGTAATTACTCCAGGTAAAAAGGCGGACCCTATTTACTTCAGCTTTGTTTTATGCGGTCTTTCGCGGCAGTGGGAGGGCGCATTATAAGAACTATGAGCCGGATGCCACAACCCAATCACTATCATTCAGGAATGGTTTCTGTACGGATTGTAAATAGCCTGCCAGTTAGTGGCCCAGCACCTAAAATAGCTTATAAGTAAAAAAGGAGTTCTCCCACTGTTGCAAAACTTCGTTTTATTAAAACCAAACCTTATATCGTTTGCCATTCAAAATTTAATTAGCTTCATTTCACCATTATTAATGGAGTTATCGCATGGAAAAAAATGCCATATTTTATTTAATAGCTTTTTTGTCGCTCTTACTCAGCTACTTATTTTTTAATAACGCATATGTAAAAATGATCCGTTATACGGATTTGTCAAATAAAGCCTTTTCAGATCACAGTCATTTTCAAACCCTTTCGCATCAAATAAATAATGCAGCTGTTATTAACACCAGCCTGTTAACGAAGGGCAGGCCTATTGAAGGAACGCAAGTATTTTACACCGACAGCCTAATGGTTATTCAACAATTAAACTTACTGCATTCAGCTACGGAAGATTCTATCAATAATAAAATTATAGCAGCGCTTGATAAAAATATAAGGGCTGAATTGCCTTGGCTCCTTAACAGCAACGTGCCTGATTCAATTGTTAATCATAAAGCACCAAGCCATATAGCATCACTTCAACTTATTGATTCCCTTCTTAACCAAGGGATGAAAAGAACAAATCTATTGCTTGATTTGCAGGAGAAAAAGCTAAGTAAAGAGATCGCCACGATGAGAATCCAGATGCTCATTTTTATTGTGCTTGCAGGTAGCCTGCTTTCATACACGCTGATCAATTTTTCAAAAATAAAAACGAAAAACGAAAAGAAATTCCGTGCATTGGTCGAACATGGAGAGGATGTTATTTTGTTAACTACCAGGGAAGGTAAAGTGTTATATGTAAGCTCCGGCATTGAAAAACTTACAGGTTTTACATTAAGCGATCTGATGGGGAAAAACATTATTATGATAATGCACCCCGATTATAGAAATCATGCAAGAGCGGTATTTGAAGAATTATTGAAAACCCCAGGCATTTCAATACCCGGACATAATCGTTTATTAAACAAAAATGGTAGTCATGTTGATGTGGAAGGCACGGTTACCAACTTGCTGGATGATGAAAACGTGCGGGGTATTGTAACTAACTTTCGTGACATAACAATGCGAAAATTAGAGCAGGATAAACTGGCATCAAGTGAATCACGTTTCCGTTCGCTTATAGAAAGCAGTAATGATATCATTTTAATGCTGGATAATAGCTTTAAAGTAATATACCGTGGGCCATCTGCCGAAAGAGTAACTGGTTTTACAGATGAAGACATTATAGGTAAATATGGTATAGACTTTATACACCCCGATGACAGGCCCTTTGCAACTAAAGTATTTGCGGAAATATTATCGTACCCTGGCGTACCCGTGCAATTTGTTTGCCGCAATCTTATTAAAAATGGCCAGTATATATGGGTAAAGGGTTTTGCTACCAACTTCCTGCAAAATGAAAACATTAAAGCATTGGTTTTTAATTTTCGGGATATAACAGAACAAAAAGAAGCTAAGGAGAAATTGATTAAAAGTGAAGAGCATTTTAGAATGCTGTTTGATCAATCGCCTGACGGAATTTTTATTACTGATACAGCAGGAAATTATATTAATGTAAATCTGTCGGGCTGTAAAATGCTGGGGTATACCGTTAGTGAACTTATTGGTAAAAACATAGGCGATACCATTGTACAACACGAAGAATTTAAACTTTCGGAACAAATATCCCGGATTGCAAATGGAATTGTTTCTTCTGAATGGATTTTTTTGCGTAGAGATGGTTCTGTTTTTATTGGAGAAATTATTGGTAGCGTTTTACCGAATGGGCATTTGCAGGGTATTCTCAGGGATATTACGGACCGAAGGGAAGTAGAAGAAAAATTGATAAAGAGTGAACAGATATACAGGACTATTGCTTCAAGCATTCCCGGTTCGGTAATTTGTTTGTTCGATACTAATTTAAACTACCTGTTAATAGAGGGTGACATATTGGAAAAATTGGGTTACTCAAAAGAATTGCTTATAGGAAAATCCATAAAAGAAGTATTGAAACCGGAAAATTATGAATTAATAAAAAAACAATTCGACCAAGTTAAACAGGGCGAAATTATTACCCGAGAATCTGTCAGTAATGGGTATGATATCATATCCCGTTTTATTCCCTTAAAAGATGAAAACAGCAATTTGTACGCAATTATGACCGTTACACTTGATATAACAGAAATAAAAAATGCACAACGGCAAATTATTGAATTTAATGAGATCCTGGAACGAAAAGTTGTTGAACGTACCAAACAAATGGAAGCAGTAAATAAAGAGCTGCAACAATTCGCATACATAGCTTCACACGATCTGCAGCAGCCACTTAGAACTGTTTCTAACTACATGCAGGTATTTGAAGAAGACTATTTGGCGCAATTGGATGAAACCGCACACAAGTATTTGCTTTCAGTAAATAATGCGACAAAAAGAATGAGTAACCTTATTAACTCGTTGCTCGAATTTTCTAAACTCAGTCATAGCAAAAAACTAACCTATGTAGACTGTAACGAGCTAATTTCCGACGTGATTGAAGACCTCGATTTGATAATAAAAGATTCAAATGCAGTTATTGAGGTAGGCAAAATGCCACAACTATACTTATACGAAATTGAAGTTCGACAGCTATTTCAAAACCTTATTTTAAACGCCATTAAGTTCCAGTTTAATGGCAATCAACCAGAGATAAAAATTTCTTCAACCATCATTAACAATAAATGGATGTTCTCTGTTAGTGACAATGGAATAGGAATAGATCCTGCTTATTTTGACAGGATATTTAATATCTTTCAACGTCTTGAGAGCAATAATAAATATGAGGGGAGCGGAATAGGACTTGCCAATTGCAAAAAAATAGTTCAGTTACATCATGGGGATATTTGGGTGGAGTCAATTCAAGGAAAAGGGTCTACTTTTAGTTTTACTATACCAAACCTTACAGTATGAGCCATAATTTAAAATACGTAATGCTCATAGATGATGATGAAGACGACAATTTTATTCATCAAAGAGCTATCGGGAAAGTAAATAGTGATATTGTTATTATTGCACAGCAATCAGCCGAAGCAGCACTGAAACATCTTAAAGAAGATCAAAACAAAGACAATCTTCCCGGACTAATTTTTTTGGATATTAATATGCCCGGTATGAATGGCTGGGAATTCCTGGAGGAATATAATAAGCTGGATAAATCATTACAAAGCAAGGTTATTATTATCATGCTAACAACCTCGAACAGCGATGCCGATAAGGCAAGAGCAAAAAGCTGGAATTTTGTTTCTGATTATATCACCAAGCCCCTAACCAAACAATTGGTGGAAAACATACTTGACAAATATTTTAAATAGCGTTATTTGATCTGGCTTGTTGCTGGCTACAAAGTCAAAAAACTAGCGCATTGCTGCTGCTATTTTCAAATTACGTCTTCCAGGTCATTAGTCTGTACAATCCTTTATGGCAAAGGCTTTACCATAATATCTTTAAATAAAACTTTGCTTTTCGGATCGTGACCCTGTAAGGCAAAAGTACCATTTGAAATAAGCCTGCCTGCAAAATCCGAAGCTCTTTTTACATCATCGGGTTCTTTATAATCAACCACCGTTTTATCATTAATTTTTATGATAACTCTTTTGCCCTGCACAGTAATGCTTTCTGTGTACCATTCGTTGTCTTTCACATAAACCTCCTTCACGTCTTCAATGGCATATAAACTACCAGTTCTGCGCCAGTCAGTATGCGAATTATTCACCTGCACTTCGTACCCTTTTGCAGGCCAGCTGCTTTGCTGGAAAGCTGTATGAAAATAAATGCCGGAATTGGAACCGGGGAATGTCATTACATTGGCTTTAAATTCAAAGTCTTTAAAGTCATGGATCATCACCGCCCCATCATAAAACAAGTGTGCAGTATTACCATTCACAACAATGGCACCATCTTCCACTTTAAATGTTTCCGGGTTATCTCCTACTTTCCAGCCGCTTAAAGACTTACCGTCAAAGAGGCTGATCCATTTGTTGTTTTCTTCCTTATTTTTTGAGGAAGCACAACCAAGACAAAAAATTACTGTGCCGAATACAAACAACTTTTTCATGGACGATTTTTATTTTTTAAAGGTTAACCAATTAATGAAAATAGTATTTAAAAAATTATTGGACATTGATTTTAAAACTTAATTCTCCACCTGGTTACTCTTTTTAAAAACCTGCACAGAGAACAGAAATACAACCCCACCGGTGCATTAATTACTATAGTGGCGACAAATTGTATTTACCAAACTGGTGCTTATCTTCATTCTACAAATTACGATGGCACATTAATCGTGAAGATCTTACAAAACAAACAAGCATTTATGCGTATTAATATGTTACTCACCATTTTATTTCTTTGCGTTATAAAAGCCATACCGCAGCAAATACTGCCCACGCAGTTACTGGTGGTAGGCGGTACTACAGGTGGCACCGCTGCGGGCATACAGGCGGCCCGTAGTGGGGTACAAACCATTATTGTGGAAGAAACAGATATGCTGGGTGGTATGCTTACCGCTGCTGGTGTAAGTTGTACCGATGGAAACCACCAGTTATACAGCGGCATGTGGCAGCAATTCAGGCAGGCGTTGTACCAACATTATGGCACTCAGAACCTAGCAAGCGGCTGGGTAAGCAACAATTGTTTTGAACCGCATGTTGGCGATAGTATTTTTAAAGCATGGGCATCAATAGAAGATAAACTGCTTGTGTTGCATGGCTGGTATTTAGACAGTGTATTTACAAAGGGAAATGCTGTTACAGGGGCAAAATTTATTGGTAAAGATGGAAAGACACTCACCATAATTGCCGCCATTACCATTGATGCATCGGAATATGGTGATGTGTATGCCATGTCGGGTGCTGCTTATGATCTTGGTATGGAATCGCCGGCTTATTGCGGGGAAAAAGAAGCCATTGGAAAGAATGATATCATACAGGATATTACCTGGTCGGCTATTTTAAAAAACTATGGAAAGGATGCTGATAGAACAATCAATAAACCTGCTGATTATGATGCATCAAAATATTATTGTTCAACTGCCGATGCTGTTTGTACTGGTAAGCCATACCCTTTCAATACACAAAAAGTGCTGGATTATGGAAAGCTGACAACCAGCGATACAAGCCGTGCAAAGTATATGCTTAACTGGCCGGTGCATGGCAATGATTTTTATTTAAATGCGGTGGAAACAACTCCAGCAAAAAGATCAGGTTTATATGCTGGCGCAAAGAATAAAACACTGGGATTTATTTATTTTATACAGAAAGACTTGGGTTTTAAAAATATTGGCCTGGCAGATGACGAACTGGATAGCGGCATGGCTTTAACACCCTATAACAGGGAAGCAAGACGGTTGAAAGGAATGGTTCGCTTAAACATTAATCATATAAAAAAACCTTATGATTATACCCTGTACAAAACCGGCATTTCAGTAGGCGATTATCCTGTTGATCATCATCACGGGCAATACCCCGGCAAAGCCCCGGAAATAAACTTCCCACAAATTCCAGCCTTCAACATTCCGTTAGGTGCGTTGATACCGGAAAAAATAAATGGTTTGGTGGTTTGCGAAAAAGGCATTTCAATCAGCAATATTGCAAACGGCAGTACCAGGTTGCAACCAGTAGTTTTATTAACCGGCCAGGCAGCCGGAATAATTGCGGCACAGTGTATTCAACAGAAAATACAACCGCATGATATTAATGTAAAAGCTGTACAACATGCGCTGCTAAAAAACAAAGCATACCTGATACCTTTCTGCGATTTAACACCTGACGATAGCGCATGGGCAGCGATTCAAAAAGTAGCGGCAATGGGTATTATAAAAGGTGTGGGGAAAAATGAAGCATGGGAAAATAAAATGTATTGCTATCCTGATAGCCTGATGCAGTTAGGAGCCCTTGAAAATAATCTTGCTGCATTATTTGGAACGCATGTTGTAAATAATAGCAAGCAATTTGTAACACAAAAATCGATCGTTAAAATTATAGACAGGTATAACAAACAATTTATTGACAGATCCAAAACATATAAAAACAAACTACAAAAACATCTTTTCCCAAGTGTTTTAAACGTTTATAACGATACTGCAATAAAAAACATTAATAGCCCGCTTACGCGTAAACAGGTTTGTGTAATGCTTGATAAATACCTGCTATTGGTTTCGGATGCCAGTATTGATCTTACTGGCAAAATGCTATTTTAAAGCATTAATTACACCAACTACATTGCTGTAAAACATGTTTTGCTTTTAGGTCATCCATCAGCAAAATTCACTAAGTTTTAGCGCCACACACTCATGCTTTTTACAAGAACATAATTCAAAGCCATTCTTTACTAAATTTTGTAATTGATGTTAACTCCACTTTACTAAATGCTACTTCCAATCTTTTCTGCCCGCAGAGCAATATGTACTTTACCGGCAATACAATTGAAACGGGTTTAGCTGGGTTGATCATGTTTCTTGCACACTAAAGAAGGATCGCAAATCAGAATGAATTATCATTGCGCCACAAACAATACTATGGCGACAACAAAAATTACGGTTAATAGCAATGGTTCTTTAAAAGTGGAAGGCGATTTTGAGATAGTAGACAAACAGGGTGGTGTGTACGATTTAGCAGGAAGGGAGATTGTCAGTATTTGCAGGTGCGGGCAATCGAAAAATAAACCTTTTTGTGATGGATCTCACAAAGGACATTTTGAACACGAAGCGTTAGCATTTGCCCTGCCACCAAAGAAAACCGTTTAGGATATTCAAGCTGTCGGTAACCAGTTCCAATTTACTGCAGCTGGTTACATTCCAATGGTTGCCTATTGTCGTTTGCAGATAGTTATCATACGGCAACAGGCAACCACCCAACGGGCCTAACAGGCTTCAACAAGTTCAGCCTGAGCTTATTGTTCAAGACAGTGGCAACAAAATGACTATACCAATAACAAAAGGCTTCACTGTTAGTGAAGGCTTTGAGCGGACCGGACGGGACTCGAACCCGCGACCTCCGCCGTGACAGGGCGGCATTCTAACCAACTG
>JBKJNG010000258.1:0-2867 GCA_046596065.1 Phnomibacter sp.
ATTACAGGCTGTACCAGGCTGGGATATTGAAAGCATTAACCGTACAAAGCCATTTATTACGGTTGCGGGCAGCACCAGTTTGGTTCAAGAAGCTGGCAAACGCTTTAGAGACGGTGATCATACTTTATTGTTACGTGTGGCACAGGTTTTTGAAAAATCAGCGGGTTACATTCAAAAAAATGATACTGCCGCCCCTAGATATCTGGGCAGCCAGCAGCGTATTTTTATGCGTTACAAATACGTATACAAAAACTTATTGCAGTTTGGTATTTTGGGCGAAAAAGATGCCGGGGAACAATTTTTTAAAGGTGCACAAAAAAAAGGTTTCGATTTTTATAGCATGCATTTGTTTGCACGCAATCTTGGTATTGTACGACGGCTTGCCATTGGAGATTTTACTGTAAACCTTGCACAAGGCTTGCTTACTTATCAATCGCTTGCTTTTCGAAAGAGTGTAGATGTAATGAATATTAAGCGGCAAACCGAAATTTTTCGGCCCTATAATTCTGCCGGCGAATTTAATTTTCAGCGTGGTGCGGCTATCACAATTGGCAGCGATAAATTCCAGGTTTCGGCATTTGCATCATACAAAAAAGTAGATGCCAATGCGGTGGTCGATTCGGCTAACAACGAAGATTTTGTAAGCAGTATTCTTACCAGTGGCTACCATCGTACCACAAGCGAAAATGCAGATCGCAAAGCCATCAATCAATTTTCCATGGGTGGCAGGGTGCAGTACCGGGCCGGTAGATGGCAATTGGGTGTAAATGCGGTTGATTATAAGCTAAGCAAGCCACTTCTTAAGCAGGATGCGCCTTATAATACCTATGCTTTCGGTGGGGATAATCTTACCGGTTTCAGTGCTGATTATGCTTATACTTTCCGCAATATTCATGTGTTTGGCGAGGTAGCTTCCGACCAAAAATTTAGTATTGCGCAGGTGCATGGTTTAATTGCAAGTGTAGATAGCCGGGTAGATGTGTCGCTGCTTTACCGCAATATTGCCAAAGATTACAACAGCCTGTATGCAAATGCCTTTACCGAAAACACCACGCCTTTTAACGAAAAGGGTTTGTATGCGGGTTTATCGGTAAGGCCGTGGGGCATGTTGCGGTTGGATATGTATGCGGATGTTTTCAGTTTCCCCTGGCTAAAATACGGTGTCGACCGGCCATCGAAAGGATCAGACTATTTGTTACAGCTAACTTGGAAACCCAACAAACAGGTTGAAGTATACACCCGTTTTAAAACAAAAAGGAAAGCTATTAATTATACCAGTGCAGGGCTGCCTTATCATGAAACCGAAGATGTGCCAAGGCAAAACTGGCGCACACAGGTATCTTACAAAATATCACCTGCAGTTACATTGCGTTCAAGGGCGGAGGTAGTTTGGTACGATCAGAATGGCAGAACACAGGAGCAGGGTTTTCTTATTTACGGCGATTTCTTTTACAAGCCTATGATGCAGCCATTATCGCTGAACATGCGCCTGCAATATTTTGAAACTGATGGTTACAACAGCAGGCTGTACGCCTACGAAAACGATGTGCTGTATAGTTACAGTATTCCACCTTTTTCTGGCAAAGGTTTTAGATCTTACCTTAATATTAACTACGATATCAGCAAGCATTTAACCACCTGGTTTCGTATTGCCAGAACCAAATACACGGATGCGCAAACTGTTGGTTCCGGCTACGATTTAATACAGGCCAGCCACAAAACAGATTACCGTGTACAGGTTATGTTTAGTTTTTAATCATTTATTTCAGCAGTTGTTTTTTTATGGCGTGTCCCGCCGCTGCGTCGGGTCGGGCTTTTTGTTCCAAGTCCGTTTGGGCCGCATTCAACTTTGCTTATAAATCTATTGCTCCGGCGGCCCAATCCGGGCTTTCCACTGCAATCCCTCACGCGTCGGGTCAAACTTTGTTTAGCTGTTTTATAATAGGTTCAATAATATATGGCATACCTGGCAAAATGCTGGCATAACAAAAGGCCTGCGAAATTTTCGCAGGCCTTTTGTTATGCTTATAACAGCTTTTAAAACTTATTGTTTCGTGAATTGGCTTACAACTGTTTCACCGTCGTTTACCAGTTTAAGCATATATAAGCCTGTTGGTAACTGGCTAACCGGCAGCTGGTAATAGTTCATGCCCGGTGCGGTAGCTACTTGTTTACTGATTAGCATTCTGCCGGCAAGGTCATATACGTTAGCAATTGTTTTACCCGCACGTGGAGCATTAAATGTAATACTCAGCTGGCTTGCGGCAGGTGTTGGGTAAACATTGGTAATTATGAAACCGTTGCGGGTGGTTACAACTCTTGCAATTTTAGAATAAGTCACAGTACCATCCATGTCAACCATTTTCAGGCGGTAATAGCTGGGGCCGGCAACAATATTCAAATCAGTGAATGCATAATTTTTTACTGTACTGCTATGGCCGGCAGCGGCAGTGGTAAACACCGTGCTGAAATTAGCGCCATCTGCTGAACGCTGTAGTTCAAAGTTTTTTGTATTTACTTCGCTGCTTGTTTGCCAGGCTATATTGGCATTTTTACCAGCACCAACAGCGGTAAACGACAATAATTTAACTGGTACTGTAATGAGGTCACAACCACTGTTTAGATAAGTGGCGCTACCAGCCAAATTCCAGCCAACAAAATTTCCATTGTCATTGGAAACCCATCCGTCGGTATAGGTTCTTACACCTGCAGTACAGGTACTCGCACCGTTGCTAACCTGTATATATCGTGCAGCAGAAGGACTATTGGCAAGCGTTCCATTTGCATTCCAGGTACTTGGTAAAGCGTTAATATCAACAAGTACTACATAAACAGGTGCCTGAGCCAGGCTGCAAAATGGAGATACA
>JBKJNG010000275.1:0-7131 GCA_046596065.1 Phnomibacter sp.
ATTACAGCAACTGCTTTATTCATTTCAAAAACCGGGGAGCTGGAAATTTTACAAAGCCATTCATATAATTCCAATATTCTTTTCCAGTTTGTTTCATCAAAATTTTTTGCAGAACAATGTTCATAAGCTATGGCGGCTTCCAGGTGGTAGGTGCTAAGCGAATCGCCAAAGGCTGCTTTATTCATATAATCATTTCCCAGTGTAATTAAATCGAAATTCCATTTGCTTCTATCCTGAAAGGGCAGAAGAATAATTTCACCTTCTGGGGTTAAACGGCTTTCGCTTCTCGATGTATGAAAGCAAATGAGCGCCATCAAAGCAAAAACTTCGGCTAATTGTGTATGAATGTTTTCAGTGAGCAATTTGCAAAGCATAAAAGCTTCCCGCACCAGGTTCTTCCTGATCAATTCTTCGGCTTGTGTAGAGTTGTAGCCTTCATTAAAAAGCAGGTAAATGGAATTAAGGACCGAATTCGTTCTGTCCTTTAATTCATGGACTGATGGAATAGCTAATTTAATTCTTTGATCCCGGAAAAATTCTTTAGTTCGGTAAAGTCTTTTTGAAACAGTGTCTTCTGATGTAAGAAATGTTTTGGCAATTTCAGCAGCACTGAAACCACAAAGCGTTTTTAATACCAGGGTAATTTGATTTTCCGGGGAAATTCCAGGATGACAACAGGCAAACATCATCCTTAATAAATCATCATTTATTAGTTCATCTTTCCAAAAATTATCCATTGTTGTTGCAAGCGTATATTCCGAATTAAGCAATGCCCTTTCATCATTGCTAAAATCATATTGTAACGAATGTTTATTTTTCCTGATATGATCGATAGCTTTATTTTTTGCAACCCGAAAAAGCCATCCGGAAGGATTGTCGGGAATACCTTTTAATTTCCAAACATTGATGGCATCAAAAAAAGTTTGTTGTACAACATCTTCCGCAGTTTCCAGGTTTTCAGTGCCAAATATTTTAACTAAAACAGAAACCATCTTTCCTGATTCGTAGCGGAAAAGATGTTCCGTAAGATTATTGATATCGTAAGGTTGTGTCAACGCTTTTCAAGCACTTGCTTTAATTTTTTCAGATCTTTGTTATTCGCATTTCGCATCACCAAAGACATAAATGGAGCAAATATTTTTGAGAAGCCGGTTGGGTTTCCTTTGTTTTCTAAAGTCATTCGGGTGGTAGAAGAATTTATTGATTCCCATTCATATGTCGTTTGCATGGGAAACGGACCTTGTGCTGTTTGCATTACAAATCTTTTTTCTGTCATTTCAATTACTTCATAAGTGTATGAAAGCGTTCTTCCCAAAAAATGAGCAATAAAATCTATCTGTGTGCCAACAGATAATGGCCTGGCCGTTCTCCATGTTACTGATGTAATATTTACATACCATGCTGGTGCATTGTCAGGATTAGATGCAAACTGAGATACTTCGTGTATCGGGCAAAGTATTTCAATGCTGGTGAGCACATTGACCATAGAAATTACATTTTTAATTCCTGAATTTCTCTTACTTCAACAATCCCATCATCGAATTCAAGGATCGGGCAATCTTTTGCAATTTCAACCGCCGAATTATAATTATCTGCTTTGCACATTAAGTAACCGCCTACCATTTCTTTGCCTTCCATAAACGGACCGTCGGTAATTACTTTTTTTGATCCTGTAATTTGCCTCCCCCCTTCGTCAAGGGGTTGTGCACTTACTAATTGCCCGTTTTGTTGAAGACCTCCCATCCATTGCATCCATTTCTGCATGTGGACCTGCCATTTTTCCGGTGATTGTTGCAAAGTTTTACCATCTCCGCCCCGGAATAAAAATATATACTCTTTCATAGTTTAAATTTTAGATTACTTCCAAAAAATTTTCCAATTGTGTGTTGTATTCGATTGGCATAACAGCTCTGACTTCTACATTTCCACCGTATAAAAGATTGGGGCATCCCTTTGCCATATCTACCGCTTCTTCAAGTGAATTTGCCTTAACTATAACATAACCGCCAACCATCTCTTTAACTTCTGCAAAAGGGCCATCAGCAATTACGTTATTCGGTTTTAGGGTTTTCCCTTCGGAATATAAACGGTTAGTACCACTATAATTGCCTTGCGCAACAAGGCCTTTAATCCATTTTTGCCATTGCAGCATGGCCGCTCTCATTTGTTCATCTGAGGGTTTTGGGCCGCCTTCATTTTTTTCATTTCTAAAAAGCATCAAGTATTCTTTCATTTTACCAGATTTTTTTTGAAGTTTATAAGGGATTGTAATTATTGTGTTATTGCTTGTAGCCTTCGCTACCAAATGCTTCTCCTTTCCCTGTTTGACAAAGCTGGCGCAAGCTTTCCATGTAACGAGCCCAGCTGAAAGTGCAAATCGCATAAAAATCATCATTTTCTGCCCAGCCATCATGAGTAAATCTTACCCGGGTTTTACCATCATTGTCATCTAATTCGAAAGTAAATGTATGACCTGTCCACCCATGAGGGCTTGCTACACATTCCCATTCAATACTTTCGCCGGGCTTAAAATCTATAACTTTCATATCAGGTCCGCCGGCTTTGCCAAAACGAAAATGAATTACTTCACCGGGGCTGCTTCTTCCACTCGTTTCTGTGGTCCACCACTTCATTAATACTTCAATGGTAGAAATGGATTTGAACACATCATTGCGTTTTGCATCGATGTGGAAGAGTTGTTTAATTGAGTGTAACATACATTGCTTTTTAGTTATAACTCATTGCTTCTTTAGTCAGAAACTTTTTAAGGAATGCAAGCTGACCAATGTCATAGCTTTCATGCTGGGCAAGAAATGCCAGGGTGCCACTGTTCGTAAAATCACCAATAGGGCTTTTAATGGGAGACGCTGCGGCAAGATGCTCTGCTGTTACTGATTGTAGCGCATTTTTTAAGGATTCACTTGCTTTTTTCCATTCAGACTTTACCGTTTCCAATGCCGGGTATTGGTCGCTTTCATTGTAAGGCTTAAAGTTTTCGAACATCCCTTCGAACGGGTTTTTTTCCGGCTTTCCTAAGAAAAAAAGCATATTGAACCTTGCCCACACAGTATGGGTTGCTATCCAAATAGTGGGATTGTTATGGTCACTTAGCCTTTGGTTTGCCTGAACATCGGTAATACCTTCCAGCGCATTTAGAAAAAGACGGTCATTCATGTTTAGAATGAGTGCGGATTGATTAATTGAACTTGTCATACTGCTTTTTTTGTGATTTTATATCATAAAGACGTATAACAAAATCAAATTTGGACAAACAACGGAATTATTTTTTCAAAACATTCCTAATGCCGCAACTGCTATTCTTTTTTCCTGGATGATTTTGCCTTATTACTAAAATCAAGAACAAGATTAATCCAGTATGCAAATTCCTTTTTTGATTTCATACCAGTTTCGTCGATTATGGCAAACCCTTTCATTGGGTGCCTAGTGAAGTCCATAGTTCGGCAACCAGTTTTTTCGACGGCTGTGTCATGTAAAGCCGGATCGATGCGGCACATCATTTCATCTTCAATAATACCAACACACATTTTATTTTCGTACATATATGAGAAACCGGTTATCAATTTTTTTTCCTGATGGTGGGTAATTCTGGCAATTTTTTCTCTAACGCTCTTAGCAAATAATTCACTGTAAGATATTTAGAAGTTATTTTTCTTCTAATGATGTAAATTCATTAACGACGCTGATTTCATTCTAATTGCCTCCATTGGTTGCATGGTTGCACTAAATTTGATTCGAAAAAAGTTTTTGCCTTCTTGAAATTTTTTACCGGAATTTCAAACCAGTTGATTCGGTTGCCATTTCTTTTTCTTATACGTTACTTTAATATTAATGATGAATGAAACTCCTTTCAGTATATTAAATGATCTTGAAAAATTTAAGAGATTTCGTTTTGATACCGGATTGATACCTGAGAATGTAATATCCGGGTGGCAGGCTAAGAATGGGAACTTCGATTTGGCTAATTCCTGCACCGGGAGCAATGACTGTTTTTTGAATTATATTACCAGCCATATTCAAAATCTGTAACATGATCTTTTCATTGTTGCCAGTGCCAACAGTTAACAGGAGTAAATCGTTTGTAACAGGTGAGACTACTTTTATTTCGGTACCGGAAATTTCTTTACCCGGTACCTTCACCACTTTCTCCGTGGAGAATTCGCCATCAATATTGCCAACTTTTAGCCGGTAAAACACAAGGCCGATCGAGGATGGGTCTCTATAGTCAAAAGGTTGTTGGCAGCGTAAATAATCTGCTTTGAAACTATTGATAGTTATGAAATTTATACCGTCTGCCGAACGTTGTACTTCAAACTTTGCAAAGCTTATCCGGCAGCTAACTTTCCAATTTAACCATACCTCATTGTTTTGCATAAAAGCATTAAATGAAGTTAACCGTACCCCTATCGAACTGCCACCGGTTAACTGGCTTTTTACATCAGTATATAAAAAGCCCGCAATTAATAAAAGCCCTATTATCTTTTTCATTATAACTATTTTTTGATTTGCGAAAGGCTGCAGGTTTTTAATTCACCTTCATCCATATATTTTAGTAGCAAGCGTTTAATATTACCGGCGTTAGCCTGAGTCAGCTACAAGGTACATAATCGTTCTGACACAGCGACCGGTAACGGGTAACATTAGTAGCATAGCATCCACTAAAGTAACAGTTGCTATAATCTCAACTATTTGAAAAATCTGTCCATCAGATGGCGCCAATTCTCCATTTTCTCAACTTCCATTTCGAAGCACTTTTGCACAGTCAATAACGACAAACAAAATAAAAAATACAACAATGAGACAGTTTACAGTACCAGCAAGAGAAGAAGTTGCCCCGGCCAACCAGGTTATTTTTGACAATTTACAGAAAGCATTGGGCTTTGTTCCAAACCTGTATGCAACCATTGCGTACTCTGCAAATGGATTATCGAAATACCTCGCGTACCAGAATGCTAAAACGACATTAAGCAACAGGGAAAAAGAAGCCGTTAACCTGGTTGTTAGCCAGGTAAATGGTTGTGTATATTGCCAGAGTGCACATACGGTAATCGGGAAAATGAATGGTTTTACCGATGAGCAAATACTGGATATAAGGCAAGGGAAAAGCGCAAATTCAAAGCTAAATGCTCTGGTACAGATGGCGGAAAGCATCACTAAAAACCGTGGAAATGCAGAGCCCTGGATTGTCGATGAATTTTACGCACAGGGATATACCAATGAAAACCTTGTGGATTTAATATTGCAGGTAAGCGATAAAACTGCTATGAATTACTTACATAACCTAACAAAAGTACCTGTTGATTTTCCAATGGCTGTAGAGATAGAAGAATTGGTGGAAGCATAATTTTTTAACGAAACCATGGTATATTTAAGGTGTACCATGGTTTTAAATGTCACAATATGGAACAAAAATATCCGCTGCCGCCATTCACAATGGAAACAGCCTTGCAGAAAGTACAACTTGCCGAAGATGCGTGGAATAGCAAAGATCCTGAACGCGTTTGCCTGGCATATACGGTGAATACAGAATGGAGAAACCGTACCGAATTTATAGACGGCCGGGAGGAGGTAAAAGCGTTTTTAAAACGAAAGTGGGAGAAAGAACTTGACTACAAATTGAAGAAAGAGTTATGGGGTTTTCGTGAAAACCGCATGGCAGTTCGGTTTGAATATGAATGGCGCAATAGCGAAGGACAATGGTATCGCAGCTATGGTAACGAACTATGGGATTTTGATGAAAATGGTTTGATGGCAAAACGTTTCGCAAGCATTAACGACATGGCGATTGAAGCAAAAGACAGAAAGTTCAAATAAAATAATGATGAAAAAGCAAGAGAAAGAACCGGCTGCGGTTTCAGCATTGGAAGCCGGTGACAACGAAAAAGAAAAGCTGGCAGGTACCCCGGCAACTAATGTTTTTGTTTGCGATGAATGCGGGGATACCTTATGGGATGCGGTGCTGGCGCAGGAAGATAAAAAGGAATCATTGCAAAAGGTAATTAACGATATTAAATCGTCTTAACACCCTTTCAGGATAAGGGCAAAAAAACATGGCAAAGAATTTTGCGGCAATAGCGTTTACCGATGCGGTAAAAACTATGCAGGAAAAAGCAGGCAGCAGGGCAAGTTATGCAAGAATGGAAAAGGAGACTTATGTTGATGGTCTGTCACAAAATGAGGTTGATTTTATTGCGCACCAGAATAGTTTTTACATGGCAACCATTGGTGAAAACGGGTTTCCCTATATACAGCATCGTGGGGGGCCAAAAGGTTTTTTAAAAGTTATCGATGCAAAGCGGATAGGTTTTATAGATTTCAAGGGAAATATGCAATACATATCAGTTGGCAACATAGCTACCAATAACAGTGTGGCGCTAATTATGGTAGATTATCCTTCCAGAACAAGGTTGAAAATTTTGGCAAAAGCTGAAATTGTAGCATTGAAAGATGATCCCGGGTTATTTGCAGCACTTGATTTGGATACGTATGCATTTCGGCCTGAGCGAATGATGGTGTTGCATATTGAAGCTTACGACTGGAACTGTCCGCAACATATTACACCACGTTACACAGTGGAAGATATTGAAATAGCGTTTGCTTCTCAACGTGAGATAATAGCAAGGATGGAAGCTGAAATAAAAAAATTAAAGACTGAGCTGAAAAAACAGCACTAAGGCGATAACTATTCTTCACATCTTACTTTACCATTACAATATAACTTTTCCTGCGCTGCAAGTTTCAGGGCTTCGTTCTGTGTTGAGCATTTTATAAAGTGCAACGCAACCTGAGTGGTATAAATTTGTATTTTGAATTTTATAAAAATGATGCATGTTAAACCAATCTGCTTTTACCCTGGTAAACCCGCAAAACGGCAGCCTTGCGTTCAATCTTTTTTCCTTTGAAGATAGTAGCTGTTTTGATCATATACAGCGCAACAACTATTTTTCGCTGATCTGGATAACAGAGGGAAACGGAAGCGTTAAATCTGATTTTTCGGAATATAATTTTGAAGAAAACGTAGTGTTTGCTTTTGCGCCATACCAGCCTTACATGATCGTTGCCGATAAGCAGTTGAAAGGTGTTGTTATTAATTTTCATTCGGGTTTTTTTTGC
>JBKJNG010000393.1:0-6270 GCA_046596065.1 Phnomibacter sp.
CCTATTGCAAATAATAGCTGTAGTGCTATTGGAAGGTATTGTGCAGGAGTAGCTGTAGCATCAAGAAGAATACTGAACATTTACACAAATTGAGTTGTGGCAAAAATAAGCTGCCACTATTGAAAATACTTGGCTGATATCCGGTTTTAAAAAAATAAATCCCCTGCCTTTATAAAAAGCAGGGGAAGTAAAGTTTTGTATGACTGTTACGAGCCCGATTTGTTTCCTGAGCCACCTGGCGCATGTTTATCAAGTTTGCCACTCGATCCTGATTTGGGGGCGGGAGTTCCGGCTTTTTTGTTGAGTATTTTTTTAAGTTGGTCTTTTGCACTTAGTGCATAAGTGTTTCCCGGGTCCAATGCCAATATCTCATCTAATGCGTCAATAGCTTTGGGATAATCTTTTGCTTTGTTAGCGTAGTAATAAACTTTGTACCCAATGTTAGTGATAATCTTGTTTTTATTTTTCGCGGTGTCGGCTTTCAAAAAGTTATTGTATTGCTCAATTGACGGAAGTGCTGTTCCTAAAGAGGTATCAGCATCGGCCAAGATAGCGGCTTTATTTCTTAAAAAATATCCCTGAGGCTGATCGGGGTAGCTGGCAATATATTGGGATGCAAAAGTGTCAGCTGCGCCATATTCGGCTGCTTTAATAGCCGCATCTATTATAAAATAATAATTCCTGGCTGTCGTATCGTTACGGATTGCCATCATCTGACTCAACCATTTGTATTGCCCTTTAAAATCGTTGCTTGCCGCATAAGCTTCAGCGAGGGTGCGCATGTATCCCAGTTTATTTTCGACCACGGTGTCCATAGCTAACGCCTTCGTTATCATTTCATCTGCCTTAACAGCATCCTTATCAGCTTTCAGGTACAAAGCGGCCATATCAGCATAACTTTCACCCGTTATTTTCGCAGGATTTTCCTGGGCCATATAAGTTTCCATTTCTTTTCTTGCTGTAAGCGAATCGCCAAGACGGTTATAGTTTAAAGAAAAAAGTTTATGAACCTTAGCATAGGGTTCTCCTTTTAAAGTGCTTTCCAGTTCTTTGGCTTTAGCCAAAGATTCGTCGTACTTACCAGCCCTGAAAAGGTAATCTGCATAAAAGAAATCGGTTTCCCTGTTTTTTTCGGTATTGGCAATATATTTATCGAGTAACTCCTTGGCTTTGTTTACATCTCTATTTTGGTAATAGGTGTATAACTGGAGGTAGGCAGGCGAGTAAGTTGGATCAACCTCTATTGCCTTGTTATAGTTTTCAAGAAATAACGGAGTGTTTTTCTGTGTTTCGAAAATGCGGCCTATACGCATATAGGCTCTTGCATATTTAGGATCACGTTCCAATGCTGCGTCAAAGGCTTTCTTTGCTTCACCTCCGTATTCACCCCCACGTTTTAACTGGCTCACGCCAAGGTTTACCATTATTTCAGGATTAGTAGGATCTACCTCAGCCGCCTGGGTTAACTTCTCGATACCATAAACGGGGTCGCCTACATCGCTTGCTCCGTCAGCATTGGCACGGCCAATAGCTGCCAAAACCAGGGGATCGCCATATTTTTTTTCCTTCCTGCCTTTTGAAGCTGCAATGGCAGCATCGAAATGTGCCTTTGCTTCAGCGTTCTTTTTTTCCAGCACTTCCACATGTCCCATACCTGCCATTATAAGCGGGTTTTGGCTTGTAGCTGTCATTGCTTTGGCATAATGTGTTTTTGCGCCTGCAACACTATCATCGGAGATATAAGCCTGACCAAGCCAATAATTAGCCTCCGGATCTGCAGGATTTGCTGCCAGCAACTTATTAAATACCTGCTCCGCTTTTTGATATTGTTCGTAATATAAAAACTTAACCCCATCCTGCACTGTTTGTGCAAAAACAGCCATTCCTGTTATTGTGGCTGCAACTGAAAGAAATAAATGCTTCATCATTCTTTATTTGTTTTTTACAAGAAACTAAATAATAAATTTTCCGACCTGATTTTGTTCAAAGGGCTTAAGGCGGTATGTAATATTAACATAACGATGATCACAACCAAAAAAACCATTCCAAAAAATAAATGCCAACTTACTTTTTCAAAATTATTAACGCTTATTCCGAGATAGTTGCCTGTCTTACATCAAAACTCATACGGGCAGGTAACAAATATGCCCGTTTAAAAATTAACTGCCCTCTTTCAAAAACCATAAAATTCATAAACCCAGTACCTAATCCGGGAAAATTTTCCTTAAGAATATAATACAATCCCCTGCGCATAGAATAACGACCTGTAGCCAAATTGGCTTGGTATGGTTTTGTATAAGGTTCGCCGGGACATAAATCGCAACGCAAAGAAGCAATTTTGATCTTGTTCTGAAAGCTTAACTGTGCCGAATCGTCCTGGTTGCCAATCCAGCTTACACCAATCATACCAATTGAATTAGGGTTTTTAGAAACGTAATCTATTACCTCGGGGCTCGATTTAGCAGCTTCAACCGTTTTACCAATTGGCTGGCCCTTTAATAATGAATCAATAGCATATCGGACCGTGCTTGTAGCATTAACGCCATCCATAACAACCTTGTACTTATAAGCTGTGTTACCAACCAGCATTTGCCGGATATCCTCCACTGTAAAAACTGAGTCTTTTGCCTCTTTATTCAGAATAATTGCCACTCCATCGAAAGCTAAAAGACCAAATGGTGGCTCATAGGACAACTTCGATTCAAAACCCCTGCTTTCGTCATTGGTTAATCCGCGGGTTACAATCACCATCCTGACACTGTCATTGGAAAGGTCTTTCAGGCAATCGGCCTCTGGTTTATATTCCGCAACTATATTGGCGTCGGGAAATGACGCCTGGTAAACCTTTATTTGTGAATCGATAACAGGTTTAAATGATTCATCAACACTGATCCGGATATTGCCATGCCTCGCATCTTCCTGCTGAACACTACTATTATTGCCGCACCCGTTTACAAAAAAAACAATGCCTGATATTGCTAACACACCAGTGATTAATTGCTTTGCCCGCTTGCAGTGGTATGCTCTAGTTGTCATCTTCATTACCCCTATTTTTTGCTGCCATATAACCGCGATAGCCTCTGAAAACACCGTATAGCATAAACAAGAAACCAATCACCCACTTTGTTGCCCCCTGGAGAATCGGCTTATTTTTAAATAAATCAACACCTGCTATTTGTTCAGGAAATAAAATTAGCAGCCCAATAAAAATCCAGACCATTGCCATAAAATAGTCGAGCAACGACCTTATGGCCGGTGGTTTTGATCTGCTTCTGTTTGTTGAATTTGTATTCATTATAGTGGCGGCCAAATTAAGTAATTCATTTTGGAAAAAATATTATCCCAAAAAAGAAAACATACCGGCAACGATTGATTTTTATTGCGTTACGAAAATTCGTAAAATATTCTTTTATTTTCCTGAACCGTTTTTGCTTTATAGGATGCGTTGCTTTACCGATTCCACAGCAAGTGCGCTAAATTTTTAATTTTTTATGAAATAGCCTGACAGACTAGGAGGAATTACATTTGCGGCCGGTATTGAATAGGTAAATAAAAAGCGATTTACCGAAATACCGGTTAGATGCTGGCATTTTTTTAAAAAAATTATCATGAAAATATTGATGGTATGCCTTGGTAATATTTGCCGAAGCCCTTTGGCAGAAGGCATCATGCAACATAAGGCAGATAAAGCCGGCCTGAACTGGAGCGTGGACAGCGCCGGCACTGGTAACTGGCATGTAGGTGATCCACCACATAAGCTTTCACAAAAAGTGGCCGGCAAAAATGGCATTGATATTTGCAGCCAGAAAGGAAGACAATTTAAAGCTGCTGATATGCAGGAATTTGACCGTGTATATTTTATGGATGAGGACAATTATAGTGATGCACGCCTGATGGCTGGTCCATTATGGGACGATAGCAGAGCCGACCTTTTACTGAATACCTTGTACCCAGGCGAAGATCGTTCAGTACCTGATCCCTATTATGGTGGCGAGCAAGGCTTTCATGAAGTATTCGACCTGGTTGCATCAGCTTGCGATGCCATTCTTGAAAAATACCAGCGAGAGAAAACTAAGTAATGCCAGTTGTCTATAACAACCAATCTCAATTTCAATCACAAAAAATAATGGCTAAAGTAAATGTAAGCCTTCCACAGGGTACCAGGGATTTTTCACCGGCTGTTCTAAGAAAACGACAATATATAATTGGCGCTATTAAAACCGTATTTGAATTGTACGGCTTTGAGCCACTGGAAACACCCGCCATGGAATACATGGAAACGCTGATGGGTAAGTACGGGGACGAAGGCGATAAACTGATATTTAAAATATTGAATAACGGGCTGAACGATCCAAAGAATATTGACAGGTCAAAGGTGGCTTTTGAAAATGTATTATCGGGTAAAAATGATAAAAACCTTACCGAACGTGCTTTGCGTTACGACCTTACCATTCCCTTTGCACGCTATGTAGCTATGAACCACGGGCAACTAAATTTTCCTTTTAAACGTTACCAAATTCAACCAGTTTGGCGTGCAGACCGTCCTCAAAAATAGCGTTACCGCGAATTTTACCAGTGCGATGCTGACGTGGTAGGAAGCAATGCATTGCTAAACGAAATCGAACTGGCAAATCTTTACGCCACCGTTTTTGATAAACTCAATATACCGGTTGAAATAAAAATAAACAGCCGCAAAATATTGGCAGCACTTGCCGAAGTAAGTGGTGGTATTGATAAAATGATTGACATTACCATTGCCATTGATAAACTGAATAAAATTGGTATAGAAAAAGTAAAAGAAGAATTACAACAAAGAGGCCTGCATGAAATCCAAATCAATACAATTGAAAATTACCTTAAAATAGAGGGCGATTCATCTAGCAAAATAGCACAGCTAAAAAACTTATTTGGTGAAAATGAAACCGCAAACAAAGGCATATCAGAAATTGAATTTGTTTTAAAAAAATCAGACACCCTACATCAGACATCAAACATTGTTGTAGACTTTACCCTTGCCCGGGGACTTAACTATTATACTGGAATTATTTTTGAAGTAAAAGCAAATAATGTTCAGATGGGAAGCATTGGCGGCGGCGGCCGCTATGATGATCTCACAGGTTTGTTTGGCGTTCCAAATATACCGGGAGTAGGTATTAGTTTTGGGCTCGATCGTATTTATGATGTAATGGAGGAATTACAATTGTTTCCTGCCACTGTGCAAACAGGCACAAGGTTAATATTTTTTAATTTGGGTGAAGCTGAAGCCGCCAAATCTTATGACCTCATTCAGCAGTTAAGAACTAGTGGAATTGCATGTGAACTTTATCATGAACAGGCAAAATTTAACAAGCAGTTTAAATATGCTGAAAAGAAAAACATCCCATACATAGCCATAATTGGCAACCAGGAATTAGCGGATGATAATTGCATTATCAAACAGCTCGCAACAGGGCAACAACAAACACTCAAAATGGAAGCGCTAAGCCACTTCAAATTTCAATAAAATATTACTTGATGTTCAAAATTCATTTATTCACCGCCGCCTTTGCATTACTGTCATTCTTTTCTGCCTGCAGCCAGGAAACAACAAAAAAAATGGACTTCGAAAAGTATGATCCAATATCAACTTTAAAAGTTCCGGAGCATGTAACAAACAGGGCAAAATTTCCTTTTATTGATGTACATAATCATCAATGGGATATGCAGGCTGCAGATTTAAGCGACCTGGTATCTGAAATGGATAAAATGAACATGAAAGTGATGGTAAACCTTAGCGGCGGAAATGGCAATGGTTTAAAACACATGACTGAAAACGTAAAAGAACATTATCCAAACAGGTTTATAATTTTTGCCAATTTAAATTTCGATGGTATAGGTAAAGAAGGCTGGACAGAGAAGGCAGTACAACAATTAAAAGAAGATGTAATCAACGGTGCAAATGGTTTAAAAATATTTAAAGACCTAGGTTTTTCTGTTAAAGATAACACTGGCAACAGGGTTACCGTTGACGATGCAAGAATGGATGCTATCTGGGATCTGTGTGGCCAACTAAAAATACCCGTGCTGATACACACGGCTGATCCAAAACCATTTTGGGATAACGTTGATGAACACAATGAGCGCTGGCTTGAAATTGTAACACACCCGGGTCGTAAACGGGATGATAATAATCCCGCACCATGGCAAACATTAATTGATGAACAGCACCGGATGTTTAAAAAACATCCGGGTACAAACTTTATTGCTGCCCATTTTGGCTGGTACGCAAAC
>JBKJNG010000482.1:0-3985 GCA_046596065.1 Phnomibacter sp.
GGCAGCGATATGGATATGGAAAGCCGCAGTTATAAAAATCATTTGGCGCAACTGGTAAAAGATAAAAAAGTGCCTATCGCAGTAGTAGATGATGCGGTGAGAAGAATACTGCGCAAGAAATTTGAAATGGGTTTGTTTGATGACCCGTATCGCTTCTGCAACGAAGCAAGGGAACAAACCGAAATGAATAATCCTGCGCACAGGGAAGTGGCAAGAGACATCTCGAAAAAAAGTGTTGTTTTATTAAAGAACGATAGCAATGTTTTGCCTCTAAGCAAAGACGCAAAAAGTATTGCATTGATCGGCCCGTTCATTAAAGCGGTAAGAGATAATCTTGGCTTCTGGAGTTATACCTGGCCCGATGATTCATCAACGATTGTTACGCAATACGATGGTATAAAAAAACGCGTAAGCGCAAACACGAATTTGTTGTACGCAAAAGGTTGTAATGTAAACGATACTGTCACAACTGGTTTTGCCGATGCAATAGCTGTAGCCATGCAGGCCGGTGTAGTAGTAATGAGTGTGGGCGAAGCGAGTGACATGAGTGGCGAAGCGAAAAGCCGCAGTACGATTCAACTGCCCGGTGTGCAGGAAAAACTGATCAAAGCAATTTATGCAACCGGCAAACCAATGGTCGTTATGATCAACGCGGGAAGACCGTTGGTGTTTAACTGGACTGTCGATAATGTGCCCGCCATTTTATATACCTGGTGGCTTGGTACCGAGTCCGGAAACGCCATCGCCGATGTGTTGTTTGGTGATTATAATCCTTCTGCTAAATTACCTATGAGTTTTCCCCGTACAGAAGGACAAATTCCTATTTATTACAATTATTTAAAAACTGGTCGTCCTGCAAAAAACGATAGCGATCTGAATTACGTTTCTGCGTATACTGATTTGCCAAACAGTCCAAAGTTTGCATTTGGTTACGGTCTTAGCTATACCAGTTTTTCATATAGTGATGTGAAGCTGGATAAAAACACGATGACGAAAAATTCCGTTATTAACGCTTCAATAAATGTAACCAATACAGGCAGGCGGGAAGGAACAGAAACCATTCAATTATACCTGCGTGATATGGTAGGAAGTCTTGTTCGGCCGGTGCAGGAATTGAAAGGATTTCAGCAGGCAAATTTGCAGCCCGGCGAAACAAAAAATATCCGCTTCACGATTGATGAAAAAATACTTCGTTTTTACAATGAACAATTACAATACATCAGCGAGCCCGGCGACTTTAAAGTGATGATTGGCGGCGGCAGCAATGGTGTGAAGGAAACGATGTTTAGCCTGGTTGATTAGTTGGTTGGTTCTTTAGTTAACTGGTTGAATAGGTAACAAGGCGAAAGGGTAAAAAGGTGATAAGGTAAAAGGTAAAAGAGTTATAAGATGTCAAATGGATAAGTTAATTGATAAGGTTTTTTTAAGAAAAACATAATAGTATAAATGGATGGAAGCGATGGGTTATTAGCTGGTAGAATGTACCCGAAAAGTATAACTGCATTTGCGCTAAGCCCGATTGGCTTAAACATTAATAGCCACCGGCGAAGCTGGTGGAAACAACGTATACACGCCAGAAATCAACAGCCCTGAAAGGGCTGAACATAAGCTCAAAAATCTTCGGCCAGCAAAATGTCTAGGGCAAGCAATATTCCCGGTTAAGCTTACTGCGCTGCCTTAATATAACCCCATCCTTCATGCTGTTTTGAAATAATTTCATAAATGCCATCTGGCACGGTGCCAACACCTTCCAGCAACTGGCTCTTATCAACGTTGTTATTTTTCATGGCTACTTCGCAAACTTTAAACGTAACATTTTTGTTTTTGGCGTATTTCATTACATCTGCTGCGACTGCCGATTTATCCTTTGTAACCATGCCAAGCGATTTCGCGTAAAACACTACTTCAATTTCTGCGTCAGGATTGATAGCCTCAATTTCCCTTATCCACCTGATTACCATTTGATGGACAACGCTGTCTTTGCTTGTAACATCAAACACAACTTTATAAGGGGCTTTTTGTGCCATCAAATAATTGCAGAGCAACAGTATACATGCGGTCAAAGTCATTATCTTTTTCATGGTAAAAAATTTATCAGAAAGGTAAAAAATAATTAATGAATACCTAATGTCATACAATATCTCTTGCTCCGCAACTTCTTTGCTGCAAGACCGAGGAGTGAGAGGCCTTTCAACGGTCGAGTTAGCAGTTGCCGTCACTAAAATTTTTATCGATCCATTCTTGTTGTAATGGCAAATATTTAATGCCATCAAATGATTTTTATATTTGATGACCTACACGCTTTTAAAAAAGCATCCATGAAAAAAATACTAATTGCCAGCTGCGTCGTGTGTTTTACAATACAATCATCCATTGCACAAGCTTTGTATGAAATTCCAACTAACAGAGAAACCCGTTTACGCAGTTTTGAAAATCCAAACGGTATTAAAGGCAGTGGCGGTAAAACCAATAAAACAGCAAGGTGCAACGCGTTTGAAATGGTACAACCTGTCGAAACTAAAACACTGCTGGATATAAATGGAGAAAGCACTGTTAGGCGCAGCTGGATGACGGTAAATATCAGTCCGGTTATGTTGCGCAGTTTACGTTTGCAAATGTTTTGGGAAGGTGAAAAAACCCGCCGTGGATGTTCCAATAGGTGATTTTTCTTACATAATTTGGGTAAAATAATTCCATTTCAAACCGCGTTGCTTACAAGTGCCGAAGGCCGTTCGTTTAATTGTTATGTGCCCATGCCATTTAAAAAACATTCACGCATTGTAATAATTGACGAAGGCAAAGAGGCAGCTAAATTATTTTATGATGTAAGTGTACTGATGCAACAACTACCGGTAAGTATTGGCTATTTTCATGCGTCATGGAGCAGGCAAAATACAGGTGAGTTAGGCCGTGATATTGAAGCGCTTCCAACAGTAAATGGCAAAGAAAGATTTCTTGGAATGAGTGTAGCCTTACTCACAAATTCTGCCTATGATAAAACATGATAGGGCGAGGGCGAAGTAAAAATGTTTATGGATAATGACAAACAATATCCAGGTTATATTGGCACGGTAGCCGGAGATTATATTGGCAGTGCATGGGGCCTCGGAACTTTCAATAATTTATACCACGGTTGTACCGTTGCCAGCGAAGCCAAAAGAGAATTTGACTTCTATCGGGTCCATATTCCCGATCCCATTTATTTTTCAAAAAATATTCGGGTTACCTGGCAGCAAATTGGCGGTGCCGATAGCAAGCTTATAAGGCAATTATTAGAAAATGGTGTTAAGCTTAAACTGGTAACGGTACATGGCACCGTTTTTAGTAGATTGCTGGATATGGAGCCATCGCCTGTTATCACAGATAAAAATTTACCCGAAGGATGGGTAAATTTTTACTGGATCGATGATTACGCGATTGCCAGTTATTTTTATCCCGATAAACCATTTACCGGTTTGTCGGAACTGGCATCACTAAATACTCGGTTACAAAAAGTAAAATAAAAATGAAATTCATTATAGCATCGCTTGTTTTGTTATCAGCACTTTATTCAAATAATGTATCCGCCCAGGAGGATAGCACTGTTTCTTTTAGAAAAGATTCCAGTGGCTATATGAAAAGGGTGTTTACAAAAGGCAACGTATCTATGCCTTACAGGTTGTTGTTGCCAAGAGATTACGACTCATCCAAAAAGTACCCAATGGTATTGTTTCTGCATGGTTCCGGCGAACGTGGTAACGATAATGAGAAGCAACTTACCTGGGGATCGCAACTATTTATACAGGGTTCAAACCGGCGCCGTTTTCCGGCCATTGTTGTTTTTCCGCAATGCCCCGAAAACAGTTACTGGAGCAATGTGCATATAAAAAAGGAAAGAAAGACCAAAAAGGAGTTGTTCGAATTTCAGCCCGGTGGTGAACCTACCAAAGCGATGGATTTGCTGTTAGGCTTGCAAACCCAATTAATGAACGAATTATCGGTTGAT
>JBKJNG010000487.1:0-3279 GCA_046596065.1 Phnomibacter sp.
GTGCAAAAGGGACCTTCTTTAAGGGTGTTGATAGTTGATTTATGAAAGCACAAAACATCATAATTAAGTGCCAATCTTAAGCTTCTCAAAAAACGCATCCTCCTCCATTTCTTTTACACAACCCGGTTGTAAATCTCCCAGTTCCAAATCTTCAATCGATAGTCTTATCAGCCGTTTGCAGCGATGACCTGCAGCCGCTACCATCTTACGTACCTGGTGAAATTTTCCCTCTGTTAACGTAATGAGTAGCCAGCTATGTTCCTTAAATAAAATGGTTTCGTGACCTGATAAAAAAAGCTTCGGTGGTTTTTCAGTAATGCTAACATCACACGGTGTACTCGTATAATATTCACCACCTTTTACGCGGATAGAAATACCGGTTCTAAGTTTTTCCAGCGTTTCATTGCTTACCACATTTTTTACCTGCACTAGGTAAGTTCTCTTGTGGGGTGTTTCGCCCTGGAACAATAGCCGGGTTACTTTTTTATTGGTGGTTAAAATCAGCAATCCTTCAGAATGATTATCAAGCCGGCCGATGGCGTGTGTGCCTTCCGGAAATTCAAAATCAAGATCGCCAAGCAAACCCACTTCGTGTGAGCTGATGAACTGTGAAACCATATCGCAGGGTTTGTTTACAATAAAATATCGGTGGCCGGATTGGTTCATGCGTGCTTGAATATTGATCAAAGCACAGTATTTTATTTTCAATAGCCGCAGAAATAAAAAAGCAAAGCCCGGGTTCAGCGCTTTACTTTTTAATCGTGAGGATTTCCCTATGTCTACATAGCGCCTAATTGTTTCAAATATTTTTCTGAATTGGCCTTGGTACCAGCCGGAGGATTTAAGCTCAACGATTTTTTAAAGCTGGTAACGGCATTCTTCTTATCTCCTTTAATGGCATAAGCCTCGCCAAGCGAATCCCATGCATTGGCACTCTTCGGGTAACGTTGTGTAGCCATGGCAAGAATAGCTATAGCCTGGTCGAATTTTTGTTCATTTAATAACTGGTAGCCGTATTGGTTTAAATCATTTTCATTGGCACTTACCAGGCCCTGGTTCATAGTTGCCGATGCCTGTGCGGTATCGCCCATTTGTTTAAGGATGTTTGACTTTACCCGAAGGGTAGCAAACGAATTATTTTGGGCTACCGCTGCGTTGGCCCATTCCAGCGCCTTATCCAATTGCACTTTATTTTGTAATGCATAATTAGCAGCACTCAATGGTCCCTGCCAGTTAAAACCTACAGGGCCTCTCAATTCAGCAGCGGCGTTTGCAAGTACAATATCATCTACAGCAAAGGCAATTTTTACAGGAAACTGTTTTTTCTCCCAGTTAAGATGGAGCTCCGCACTATTCTTTGAAAGATCGGCAAAGTCGTAAGTGAGTAATTCGATGTTTGATATATCGCGTAGCTGGATTTTGGCCCGCAACTGATCCTGGCTTTTATCGTAAAAAAAACTTCCCCACGAGCGGCTGTCTTTTGAAAGAATTACTTCTCCTGTATTGTCTTTATTAATAGTGAAAAATAAGCCATAACTGCCGGCGGGTACCGTTTGGCCTTCAACACTTACATCATGCGAAAAAGTAATTACGGTATTCTCGTTAGCACCTGCACGCCATGGTGCTGAATTACCGGTACCAAAAGTTTGTACGTTCCAGCCGTAAGGCACAAGATCACCCCAAACGGTTCTGCCTTTAACCGATGGTCTGGAATAATTTACGTTAACGGTGGAAATTCCAATGGTTTGAGAAACACTTGCCGCGGGGCTAGGAGTACGTGGAACTGTAATACCCTGCGAACTGACAGTTGAGTAAGTAAGTACAGCAAACGATAAAAAAGCAAATTGTTTTTTCATAAAGCAGTTATTTTAATTGCTTCTAAACTACTGCTTTAAAATATAAATATTGGATGCTTTACATGAATGGAAAGCCCTTTAAAAAATGAGGCTTCTTCGAAGTCAAAAAACACTTTTGTGGGTTGCGATAAATGTCGTTTAACTGATGTTAGTCTACAGTAAAGTTGTTCACTAAACCGTAAGTTACTGTCATGCTTATTTCAGCAATTTCATTTTGATTAATTCGATGCGGGTGTCACTCATTTCCATTACATCAAATTGGTAATCGCCGGCAATAATACGATCGCCTTGTTTTGGGAAACTTTCGTGTTGTTGTATAACGTAACCGCTTAGGGTGTCCGATTCGTCATCTTCGAAATCGAGGCCATATTTTTCGCCCAGGTAATCAAGCTCAAGGCGTCCGCTGAACAGGTATTCTTTGTCTGCTAATTGTTTTTCGATGAAATCTTCGGTATCGTATTCATCCTGGATCTCACCAAAAATTTCTTCCAGCAAATCTTCCATGGTTACAATGCCAGCTGTGCCGCCAAATTCATCTACCACCCAGGCAATGCTTTTTCTTTCTTTAGAGAATTTACCGATCAGGTCTGTAATGCTCATACTTTCCGGCACGGCGGGTATAGGCAGTAAAATATTCTGAAGATTTTCAGCATTGCGAAACATATCCAGCTGGTGTACATAGCCCAAAATATTATCAATATTGCCTTCGTAAACTACCAGTTTGCTAAGCATGGTTTCCACCATTTTATCAACTACCTGCTCAATAGGCGTTTTTAATTCCACTGCTACAATCTCCTTTCTGGGAACAAGGCAGCTGCGCACTTTTACTCCCGGTAAACCCAAGGCATTTTCAAAAAGTTCCTGGTTTAATTCAGGGTTGTCATCATCTACATCAATCGTTTGCTGAAAATAATGTTCGAGATCGACGCGGTTAAAAGGACGTTTGCGATCATCCAGTTCTACATTGAAAATGTATTTTAGTAACCATGACGAAATAGAAACAAAAAAGGAAGAAATAGGATTAAAGAGTGCATGGAAAAACTCCATTACCCTTGCAAAAGCCGATAACATGGAATCGTTTTTTGCCCTGAATACCGCTTTGAAAAAAAACACTACCAATAATACTACCAGTGTTGAAATAATTACTTCTGAAATTAATTTTAGAGAACCCGATTTATCCAGTTCACTTATACCGCTTAGCTGCCAGAAAGGCTGCAGAAAATCGGTTATGGTAAGACTGTATGTAACAAGAAAAATATTGAAGCCTATTAGGGTGGTTCCAATAAAACGGGATGGATTTTCAATAAAGCGGCTAAGGATAATACCGCTTCGCTTGCCTTGTTTCTTTTTAAGTTCAATGCCAAGCTTGTTAGCGCTTATGAAAGCAATTTCAATACCTGCAAAAAAACCAGTAAAAATTAAG
>JBKJNG010000557.1:0-8712 GCA_046596065.1 Phnomibacter sp.
CTTCCCATTCATTTTAAAATAATTTTTTTATGCGCTTAATATTTGTTGTAATCGTTGCTTTGTTTTTTTTGCCTATTGGTTTAGCTGCTCAGGGTGTAATTAGAAAGCACGACCAGTTTTTAAACCTTACAGTTGGTTTTGGAAGTTCGCAGGGGCTGGTGGCAGCATCTTACAATTACAATTGGCGGTTTGGAAAAAAATCGAGACTGGAAGCAGGACTTGGGCTCAGATTTACTTCCTATATCGGGCGCAATAAATATTACAGAACTGCACCTGCAAAACTTACAAGCGGAAAAACGGGTTTAGGTGTACTTTTTTCCGATGATATAAATGAAAACATAGACACGGTTTTCTTTAATAAGCCACAGGTAAATTTCTTGAACGCAGCTATCAATCTTGGTTACAACTTCAATTCAAAATTTTCAGCAGGATTTAATATTGATTTTATTGGTTTTTCTTTTGGAGCGGAAAAAATTGGCACCTACTACGATGGCAACAATGTAAATCCACCCACGGCTAAACCTACGGCTTTTAATTTATTGTTAACCAGCGATAATGATAAAGGCAGTCTTAATTCTGAATTATTTGCAAAGTATAGGTTTAACCAACATTGGGCGGTTAATGTTGCATTCGGGTTTCTGTTTACTGAATATACTACTACCACTAACATTCAGACTACACCAAATGGCCAAACCAACGATCGTTTCAGAAATAAATCAACTACTGGAAACGTTGGCATTTCCTACAATTTTTGACCTGTAAAAAACACAGGCTACAAGCTGTGTTTACAGAAGTTATAAGAAAAAAAAAGTTTAAAACATTGCCCTCACACTAACGCCATAAGTAGCCGGAGCACCAAGATGTACAGCCCCAAAATCATACCCGTATTCCATATATTTTCTATTCCCAATATTCCTGGCCCAGAAGAAAATACTGAGGTATTTATTTCCTGCTCCTACCCTTGTGTTATAAATGGTATAAGGCGATTGGCGTATGGTATTTGCAAGATCAAAATAACGTTCACCGAAATAAAACCATTCGGCTCTTACTGTAAATTGCCATTGATGTTTTTCGCTGAGAATGTAACTGTATTGTAATGCAAGCATACTTGTTATATCAGGCGTAAAAATTTGTTTTTTACCATCAAGATTTACTGTTTGCCCATTTGAAGAAACCTTAAGTGATTTGTAATTCGCATCGGTATAACCTGCGTTGTAATCGAGTTGAAAACCTCTTGCGGGTTTGGCTGATAATTCCAATTCCAATCCTTTACTCGTTAACGATCCTGTGTTACGCGTAACTGTAATGGCATCAGGCAAAATAAGCGTTGGCACCTGTGCGTCGGTTACGTAGGTAACAAAGGCAACAGCATTAATTCGCAGGCGGTTATTTAAGAGATTATTTTTTACACCAATTTCTATGTTATTACTGTATTCAGGTTTATAAGGATACAGCGGTGGTTGCGATGGATCACTGGATAATTGTGTTAGCCCGCCAGTGCGGTAACCACGGCTGTAACTTGTGTAAACATTACTGTTAACAGTAAAATGGAATTGCAAACCCAGCTTAGGAGAAAGGGCGCTAAAGTTACCAACGGCTGATGTGTCGGGCAAGGTTGTTATTGGATCAGCACCATCAGGCTGGTATTCACCTTTTACAGCTAATTTCTTTTGCTCATAATCATACCGCAAACCGCCGAATACCAATAGTTTTTCACTGATAGCATAATTAATCTGTTCATAAACCGAAATGCCTGTATTATTTCCTTTGGTAGTGTTAATGCTGGAAAAATCTGTCGCCGGCACACCAAGTACACCGGCATCTTTACCAAAATGAGTTGCTTGCTTAACCGGGTTGTATTGGTAAAAGAAATAAGCTCCCGCAGTCCAATTAAATTTTGATGTTTTATTTACCGGAGAATTAAAACGGAACTCTTGCGTAAACACTTTTACATTATTCCATTTATCGCCATAATCGTTGATGATTGTAACTGCATCGAGTGGTGAAAAATCACCATCAATGGGCGCATTGTAATAACGGTGATTGTTTTGAAAAGCAGTTTGTGATGTAATGTCAACATCTGTTCCATCATGACGTAAAGACAAGGAAATATTCATTGTGTTATCGATCATCTTACTTATGGCATTTTGATTTAATTTAAAGGGATTTTGAAATGCTTCTTCTACCCCATTTACCAAACCAAATGCACCATTATTTTTATTATTCTGATGCTTTACATTTAAGGTAATAGCCCAGGACGAATTGGGTGTATATTTTAAATAATAATTACCGGTGATACCCTGCTGTTTATCAAATGAACTATTGTTGAATTCATTGGTATAAAAACCATCCCTGCTATTAAATAAACCTGATGCTCCGAAGAATAATTTGTTTTTAATAATGGGTGTACGGATGCCTGCGCTGTATCGCTGCTGGTTATAATTGCCAATATTTATTTCGGCAAAACCGCTTGCATTATTAGTTGGTTGTTTGGTGATGATATTGATAACGCCACCCATCGAATTTCTGCCATACAAAGTTCCCTGCGGGCCGCGTAAAATTTCTATCCGTTCAATATCGTTTAATTGCGGAATATAGGTATCCAAACTAAATTGATTTACACCATCAATGTATGTAGCAACAGCCGGATCATAAGAGGTTGTTGTGATGCCCCGGATCGATGTAACATTTCTTTCATCGCCTGAATTGCCGGAGTATAAACCGGGCACAATGCCACTGATATCTTTAACATTCCAAAGCCTGTATTCCTGCACCTGCTGCGCACTGATAGCAGTAACGGTTGCGGGAAGGTTTTGCAAAGGCATTTCTTTTTTATCTGCACTAACGGTTACTGTTTCTAATTCTACAGTAGCAGTTTTCATTTTAAAATCGAATGATTGCTGATTGCTGGTTACATTAATTAAGCCGGCAATAGTGGCATAACCGAAAGCAGATATTTCGATGGTGTACCTGCCCATTTTTAAACCAGGAAAACTGTAGAAACCACTATCGTCGGTTAATGCATATTGTGAAGTGTTCAGCAGGCGAACATTTACTTTAATCAGGGGCTTTGAACTTTCACTTGTAACCTTGCCAGTTATTGTAACCAGTGACTGTGCATTTCCCACTACAACTGCCTGCACCAAAAATAAAACCAATAGATACTTTCTCATACGCTTCAATGCTCTGCTAAAAATTTTTACACAAATAAACAACACGGCTATGCTGTTAACTAATGCCAGCTGCAAAATTATGCTGATAAAAATTACTTTGCGGCGAATTCAACAAGAGATACTGCGCCGCTTATTTTTTCCTGCGCTTTGTATGCAAAATAGATCGTGTGCATTTTGCCATCAGCTATTTGCACAACAGGAATGTTAATTGTTCCGGTTTGCTGACCCGCTTTTGGTGCTTGCATAGTGCTCTTGCCTAACAACTGCCCACCGGGTGCATCAAGCCTTGCTTCAAATGAAATCGCCTTCGTCAGTGTATCTCTCCAGCCACTTACGACGTTAATAGCACGAATACCTGTAAGATCAATTTCCGGAACACTAAACCATCCATCCGTTGCAGGAAAAACCATAACAAATGAACCACCGGTTTTGTAAGGATTAAAGCCGCTGACTTTTTCCTTACCACCAAATGCTTGCTTATTGCTACCTAAACTCACCGAATTATGGCCGGTTAAAGCTTTAATATTATTTCCTCCTTTATCGGTATAGCTGGCCGATAAAACTAGCACGGCTTTGGGTTTTTGATCTGCCCCGGGAATAATAGTTCCTGATGCCGGTAACGATTTTTGCAACGCGGCAGTATTTCCAAGGGATAAAACCCAGGTTACAATTTGCTGCACATCGGATTGTGATAAATTTGGATGTGACGGCATGGCCACTTCGCCCCAAACACCCGAACCACCTTTCATAATTTTTTGTGTAAGGTGCGTAAAGGCTTGCTTGTTCTGCAGGTATTTCTTTGATACATCCAGGTACGAAGGGCCAACTGATTTTTCAGCCTCTTTATGGCAACCTTTGCAATCCAGCGAAAGCACTAAACTTTTACCTGTAATGCTTGCCTGCCCCTGCTGATGACCCATGGTTGAAGCGGCTTTATCAAAACCTTCCACATATTCCACAGACACAAAAAGATTTGCGGGGTCAATTTTCGCTGTATCGTTTTTGTCGGTTACTGTAACCGCATATTTTAAAGGATTTCCTGGCAGATAAAAAGATTTATTGCCGCCTGTGAGCTCAATAGAAACCTGCGGCGTTTCGTTACCTGCGTACACATTACGCATGTCGCTTTTTATTGAATCGCCTTTGCTGTCTTTTGCCGTAACAAAAATGCTGTAGTCGCCGGGCGTTGTATAAGTATAGGTTAATTCAGGAACTGTTGTTTCCTGCGTTTTGCCGTTGCCTAAATTCCATATGTAGGTTATTTTATCCTGCTCTGGATCTTTAGCAATGGCGGTAGCTTTAACCGTAAACGGCAGCATCCCGGATGTTTTATCGATATTTAAAGAACTGATTACTGGTGGCCTGTTGCCACCATTGTAGTCTATGCGTGCAAGCCCTGCATCAGGATTTTTTGTAAACCAGCCGTTACCATATTCCAGCAAATACAATTTACCATCAGGCCCAACTTCCATATCTATCAGCGAGTTCACTTTTATTGAATTAAAGAAAGGCTCCATTTTATCAAAGTCTCCATTGGGCTGCATGGTTACCAATTTTATCCAGCCGCGAATCCAGTCGTAGATGAAAAGCTTGCCGTTATAATAGTCGGGCAATCTTGTTTCTTTCGGAAACATATCGGTGTAATAAACAGGACCGGCCATGGCATTTCTGCCGCCCGTGCCCACCTGTGGAAAATCGGGGGATGCCGCGTAAGGATACCAGATAAACGCTGGCTGGGCGGGTGGTAATTCCCGAAGACCTGTATTATTTTTTGACTCGTTCAAAGGTTTAGCGGGGTCAAAAGCCAGCCCGCTTTTACCGGTAGCATAATCAAATTGCCTGTAGGGATAATTGTTGCCAACAAAAAGTGGCCAGCCGAAATAGCCGGCTTTTCTGGCCTGGTTTACCTCATCGTAGCCACGTGGGCCGCGGGTATCAAGGCTGTCACTTCCTGCATCGGGGCCCACTTCTCCCCAATATAAATTGCTATTTTTCTGATCAACAGAAATGCGGTAAGGATTACGGTTTCCCATCACGTAAATTTCCGGTCTGGTTTTATCCATTCCCTTTGGAAAAAGATTTCCTTCAGGGATTGTGTAAGTAGCATCATCGTTAATTTTTATGCGCATTATTTTACCACGCAGGTCATTGGTATTGCCTGATGATCTTCTGGCATCGTACTGCTGGTGACCGGGCAAATCGTTCATTGGACCAAAGCCGCTGTTTACATAAGGAGTGCCTTTTTCATCGAAAGGTGTTGAGTTATCGCCCGCTGAAAAATATAACATATTATCGGGGCCAAATGCAATAGAGCCACCAGTATGACAACAGATTTCCCGTTGCGATTTGACTTCGAGAATAACTTTTTCCGTGGCTTTATCCAACGTGTCGTTTTGAAAAGTAAACCGGGACAGACGATTTACGGATGTATCGGAAGGGCTGTAATAAATGTAAACCCATTTATTTTTTGCAAAATTGGGATCCTTTGCAAGGCCGAGCATACCTTCCTCGGCATTTACACCGGGTGTATTTAGCGTTTTGTAATACACATCAAAAAAACCAACCTGCTTTACTTTTTTAGTGCTGTTGCTATACAACATTATTTCGCCGCGCCGCTGAATCACCAGGATGTCGAAGTTTGGCAGAATCGTCATTTCGCTAGGCTCGTAAAAGTCGCCCTGCGCTAATTGTGTCTTTGTGAAACGATCTTCATCCGGTGGATTTTGTGTTTTTGCTTTGGCATAATCCAGCTTTTTATTATCGCCAATTGCGTATTGAATGCCTGCCAGTAAATGATTTAAATACAAGCTATCACTAAAGGTTTCTTTCGTATGGCCCATTTCAGTATAAAATGCCCTGCCGCCATCATAATCATGATACCATGCAAGCGGATGATTTTGGCCATTCTTACCACCGATATAACTTTTTTCATCGAGGTTCAACAACACATGAACTTCTTTATTCAGCTTCTTAAAACTGTACCATTCATCTGTTCTTTTCCATATTTCAGGCAGTCCTTTTGTGGCTGGGTTGTTTTTATCAATCACCTGAATCGAAGCTTCCTGTATATCAGGATGTCCATCGAAATACGCACCGGCTAAACGGCCATACCAACCCCAATCATATTCGCAATCCGTGGCAGCGTGTATTCCAACATAACCTCCGCCGGCCTGAATGTATCGTTCAAAAGCCGCTTCCTGGTAATGATCCAGCACATCGCCGGTTGTGTTAAGAAAAACAATTGCTGAATATTTTTTCAAACTATCCTCGGTAAAAAAAGATGCATTGGTAGTTGTATCAACATCAAAAGCGTTGCTGCTGCCCAATTGTTTGATTGCATTGTTACCATTAACTATTGATTCATGGTAAAAACCTGCTGTTTTACTGAAGACCAATATCCTTGGTTTGCCTTCACGTTTATTACAAGAAAAAGCTACCAGGACGATGGCAAATAATACCATGCCTTTCAAAATGACAACGCAACGATTCATGTTTGTTCTTTTAATAGAATGCCAATAAATAGGATAAAAAGAGAGGTTTAATACGAATGACCTTAGTAAGACGTCATTTGATCGCAGAACATTTCAGGCAATCATTTTTCATATACTGCATATTGCTTTAAAGTTTTTACACGTAATTGATCGTTATCGATAAATACTTTAATATAGTCGCGAAACTTCTTCTCTTTGTCGAGAAAACCAATGATACATTCTAGATCATTACTACCCTTTTTTATTTGTGGTTCGGGTTCAAACCCAAAGTTTGGAAAGCGAATAGTGTCAGCGCCTGTCATTTCCTGATACTGCATTTCCAGCAGGTAGTTAAAACGCTGTGTGGTTTCCTTAAGCGTTACATTAAAATGCCATTTATTAAGATCGTTTGGTAGTGCATAATTATAAGTAGCTATGGGTTCTGCTTTAACATTGGTTCTTACAAGATCAATGGCAGAAGTAATGCTTACACCACTGCTATCTGTATCACTGCCATTGCTGTTATGATTGTTGCAGCCAAGGGCAAATAGGATATGAAATAAAAACAACCTCATCCCCGCCCCATTGCGTTCAACCTTAAAAAAAGCAACTATGGCCTTTTGAGTTTTATTCATCTTTGTAATCATTGAGCATCGAATATTTTTTTCTAAAATCCTAACCGCTAATATCATTTAGTCAAGCGGCTCTGTTCAATTGCACCGCGGATTGAAAGGACTTATTCGCTTTATGGCTTTAGCCAAACAATTATTTTCGGCTAAAGCCGTATTGGCTACTATAATTCTTTATCCCAGCCCTGAAGGACGGGGCATTAAATTCTTTAACTAAATGACATTGCACTAAACATCTAATCCCTAAACGTTATCCAACCATTAACCCTCCCAACGAATAATTTCTCCAGGATGCCTTTCAGCATAATTATGTAAAGCGGCCCTTACAAAATCATAATCGTGGTAAACGGTCATCGCTTCTTTAAAGTTTTCAAACGACCGCAATGTATCATCATTCACATAGCCCATTCCTGCAAACATACCTTTATCAATTAAATATCCAATTTGCACGTCCCTTCCTTTTTCGTCGGTACCATGCTGTACAATGGCAAAACCCGGCAGGTTGTTTTTTAAATGATGAACAGCCGCCTTCATTTTAATATTATGCGATGAAACCATTGTTTCATCTGCCACCAAACCCCGGGCAGTTGCAAACACAAATTGTTCTTGCATATCAAACAACTCAATCAGCTTTCTGCCAATGCTAAACCCTTCTTCTTTCCTGTTAAAACAATGCAACGCAGGCAAATGTTTTCTTTTCTTTTCAATGGCCAACCGCATTAAACCAGCCTGGTCTTCATAAGTATACAAGCCATACATCTGTTCAAATCTTTTCTGGCTGCGATTATACAATGGCCATCTTTTTTTTATTTCCAGCGCTTCCAAAATAATCGCCATAAACTCGGTAGCACAACCTTGATAACTGATGCTATAAATATTTCTTATAAACTCCTGTTTGCGCTGATTAGGGTTATTGTTGGCAAAATGACTACGTACCCGGTACTTGATATTTTTTGCTTTACCCACGTAAATAACCTTGCCCGCCTTATCATGAAAATAATAAACTCCGGGGCAATAAGGCAGGTTGTTAATCTGCTCTTCGGGTACATTCATTGGCAGGTAACTGTGCGGATTTTTACCTTTCAACAATTCGTTTAAATGAACACGTCCTTCATCGGCCTGCATAAGTTGTTCAAGCAGCGCAACCGTTGCAATTGCATCGCCCCCTGCCCTATGGCGATTGCTTATTTCAATATTTAATTCGCGGGTAATATTGCCGAGGCTATACGATCTTTTACCTGGAAAAACTTTGCGTGCATAACGCACAGTACATAGTTTTTTTGCTTGCCAGTTAAAGCCGCATTGCAGTAAATGATGATTGATAAAAGAGTAATCGAAATTTACATTATGGGCTACAAAAACACGGCCATTAAACAGGTTATATATTTTATCGGGCACATCTTCAAAACAGGGCGCATCCGCAACTGTATAGTTAGAAAT
>JBKJNG010000024.1:0-4597 GCA_046596065.1 Phnomibacter sp.
GTTACAACCATCCCCTGCCATATTTCTTCAGCATCAATACAAACAAAAATAGTGGCGTAATGATGCAGGCAAAACTGGGTGCTCAGGGTATGAAAACTGCCTGTTTTTAACTGGCAGAATTCAGATGCAGCGGCAGCTTCGGATGGTTGAAGCGCACGAATAAAATAACCGGCATTGTCAGGCATTAGTGGTGGATTATAACCTGCAAACCAGCGTTTGGTTGCATTACTGAAAATTACTCAATTGGCTTATTGTCGACAAAATCAGGCTCTAAAACAACGCATGAAGCAGTCAAAAAATTTCAAAATGAAGCAACTTTAGCCTTTCATTAAGACAATAGGGAATGCTGCAATGCCTATTGTGTATAAAAAAAAATATAGCGGTTGCACGTTTGAACGCAAAAAGGTTACTTTGACCCCTTATTACTAATCTTAAAAATTTATACAATGGACAGTTCGAAGATGCTTACCGCATATTGCCTTAAAACAAAAGAGAAAAATGTACCTATGCAGGAAGCTGTAGTTACCAAAACTGCAAGAGGTGGCTATATGGCGCAAGGGCACGACGGCAAAGGAAATAAAATGACCGCTATTCTTGGTGAAGCTAAAGCGCTGAAAGCAATTGAAGACGGTGTTGCCAAACAAGGTTGGTAATTAATCTTTTCAAATAATAATAAAGCCGCGAATACCAATTGGTTTCGCGGCTTTATTATTACATGTAGCCACTCCCGAAGACGAGCTTAATATTCAGCGGGCACCTGTGCCGCCTGTATAGCCGTTAAGGCAATTGTATAAACAATATCATCTACCAAAGCGCCCCGCGACAAATCATTTACAGGTTTGCGCAATCCCTGCAGCATGGGGCCAACGCTTACCACATTGGCACTTCGCTGCACGGCTTTATAAGTGGTGTTACCAGTATTCAGATCGGGGAAAACAAAAACATTGGCATGACCTGCCACCGGGCTATCGGGCGATTTTTGACGACCTACACTTTCTACAGTAGCCGCATCATATTGCAATGGACCATCTAAAACCAGGTCAGGCCTTTTCTGTTTGGCAATTCTTGTGGCTTCTTTTACTTTCTCCACGTCGGCGCCGGTTCCGGACGCACCAGTCGAATAAGAGATCATGGCAACTTTGGGATCAAGTCCAAAAGCTTTTGCCGAATCAGCGCTTTGAATGGCTATGTCAGCCAGTTCCTCTGCAGTAGGATCAGGGTTAACGGCACAATCGCCATAAACATATACCTGGTCGGGCATCAGCATAAAAAATATGGATGAAACAATGGCGGCTCCGGGTGCCGTTCTAATTAATTGCAGCGCCGGCCGAATGGTATTAGCCGTTGTATGCACCGCACCAGAAACCAGCCCGTCCACCTCGTTCACCACTACCATCATGGTACCAAGCACCACATTATCACCCAATTGATCTTCAGCCTGTTGTTCTGTAATACCTTTTGATTTGCGCAATTCCGCATACCGTGCCACATATTTATATCGTACCGCATCTGGATCAACTATTTCAAGATCGGGTGGTAGCACGACATCCTGTGCATCTGCAATAGCCAGTATCACGTCTCTTTTTCCTAACAAAATGCATTTGGCAATGCCTTTTTCATGACATAGGGCAGCAGCCTTGATGGTTCTTGGCTCATCGCCTTCCGGCAAAACGATCTTTTTTCCTGCCTTATTAGCCGCCTTTATTAGTTGGTAGCGAAAAGCGGCCGGCGGCATTCGTTTTTCAGCAGGATCGCCAATCCGGGCTTTCAAATTACCAGCATCCAAATGCTCTGCAACATGATCTACCAGTTTAGTAATCCTTTCAATATCATCCGAAGGAATATGCGCATCCATTTTGGCCAGCAGGTTAACGGTATCATAAGTGGTATGCTCGGTTAACATTACCGGTATTTTCTGGCTTAATGCTTGCGCACACAATGCCCTGATGGTTTCTTTGGGCATAAAATCGTTGGTTAACAGCAAGCCTGCGATTGGAATTCCTCGCAAGACCGCCAGAGAGGTAGCCAGCAAGATATCATCCCGGTCACCGGCAGTAATAATCAATGCTCCTGCCCTCAGCCTTCCGGCTATATATTCAACCGAACGGGAGGCCACCATTACATCATACATTCTTGCCTGGCGCATATTGCCGTCAGCCAAAATCTTACACTTTAAATGCTCGGCCACATCGGATACTCTTGGCGCAGCCAGCACATGGTTATAAGGCACAATACCAAGCAGGGGCAGGTTAAGGCTACTGATGGTTTTACTCAAAGGAGCAATTTGCTGTTCAATATTTTGAACCGTAAAATCAGCCGGTGTTTTGCTTAAAATATAACCTGCAAAAGATGTTTTATTCACACCGCCATACTGCTGTACCGCTATCTCTATTTGCTCAGCAATTGTCGATGGCGTTAGGAGATCTGCCGCCACAACTAAGATCACCTGCGCCTGCAAGTTTCTTGAAACCTCCACATTTAAAGCAGAGAGAACCGGCCGGTTTGGATGTTGGGCAATCCCTTCCACTATCAAAACATCATTATTTTTATTTGCCTGCTGAAATAGGGTAACCACTTCCTCCATTAACAAATCAGTCTGACCTGTACTTAATAATTTTTCTGCATGGTCAATATGCATAGGCTCGGGTGCCTGGATTTTAAAAAGGGCCTCAGCAAAAATTTTTGAGCGGTCAGTATCTTTTCCATAGTAAAGTGTGTCGGAAATGGGCTTTACAAACCCTGCCTTTATACCAAGTTGTTCCAGCGCCCTTACCATTCCCAGCGAAACCGAAGTGAGTGCAGCATCCATACCAACGGGGGCCAAATAATATGTCTTCATAAATAGTTCTGTTCTTATTTAATGGTCCGAAATTAAATTTTGACTGCGGACGGTTTAGGTTATGTGGTTGTAACGACTATTTTCAGTGCTAATAATTCACTTTTAGTTGGGCGCTGCGGTTTTTGGGTTTGCATTCAAAACCTCAACTGTATCCAATGCTATCATCAATTCTTCATTTGTATTTATAACAATGGCTTTTTTGCATCCTGGTACAGTAATCAGCCCCTGCTTACCACGAACCGTTTGCTTATTTGCTTCAAGATCGGTTTTATAGCCCAACACCGCCAGCCGATCAAGCGTTTTCTCCCTTACATTCCAGGCGTTTTCGCCAATGCCGCCGGTAAAAACAAGCGCATCCACTTTTGGTAACGAAACCGATAAAGCAGCTATAGATTTCGCCAGCCGGAATACAAAAACTTCCAAAGCAAGTATCGCACCCTCGTGTCCATTATCGGCGGCTTCCTGTAGTTCCCGAACATCTCCCGATAAGCCTGATAAACCGAGTAAACCACTTTGTTTATTCAGGAGGTTTTCAACTTCCACCACATTAATCATTAGTGCTCCTGCAACATATGCGTGCAACCCCGGGTCAATATCACCCGAACGCGTTCCCATTACCAACCCTTCCAGTGGCGTAAAACCCATGGTTGTATCCACGCTTTTTCCATTTAAAATGGCTGCAGCGCTTGCACCGTTACCAAGGTGTGCAGTTATAAAACCACTGTTTTCAATTGGTATATTTAAAAACCTGGCAGCTTCCATACTTACGTAACGGTGGCTGGTTCCATGAAAGCCGTACCGCCGAACACCATAATCAGTATATAGACTTGTTGGCAAAGCATAGCGATAAGCATGTTGCGGTAAAGTTTGATGGAACGCTGTGTCGAAAACAGCTACCTGAGGTAGCGATGGCATGGCAGATATGGCGGCTTTTATCCCGGCAAGATTAGCCGGGTTATGCAAGGGAGCAAAAGGGACACACTTTTCAATTGCCGTTAAAACAGCTTCATTTATAAGTGTAGATGATTTAAAAAATTCTCCACCATGCACCACCCGATGACCTACTGCTGTAACATCTTGTAATAAATTATTATGACGGAGAAAATGAAAAATGACCTGCATAGCAGCATCATGGGTACTCTCTGGCAACGAGGATGTATGCTTTTCACCCTTGAAATTGGTATGTATACAGGCATCGGCCATTCCTAATTTTTCGGCCAGACCCGAAGCAACCACATTTTTATTGTCCACAGCAATCAACGAAAATTTAATGGACGAGCTTCCGCTATTTATTACGAGTACCCGGTTTTGCATATGGTAATTTATCAGGGATTGTTATTGCCCTTTTTGGATGTTTTTAAGCCGCCACAAATATCATTCTTCTTAAAAATCGCTTTTATGATTACTGTCATTGACAAGCCTGCTGAAAAATTCCTTCTATGCAAACCGCGTCGCAGTGTAAATCTACAGGTATACCCAAAAACCGTTTACAATTATCCGATAAAATCGCAGACGGCATTGCATTATCGGTACTATGAAAACCATAAGTGCCACCGTTCCTTACCTTTGCGCACATTTTAAAAACAACAAGTTTGTTGAACGAAGCAATCAAAATGGATCAGTTAAAATATAAAGAGTTTTCCGGCTTAAATCTGCCGGTTATCGGGCAGGAAATGTTGGCCAAATGGATCGAAGAACAGGCATTTGAAAAATCGGTTTCGCTACGTGAAGGCGCAAGTCCTTTCGTATTTTATGAAG
>JBKJNG010000155.1:0-8663 GCA_046596065.1 Phnomibacter sp.
TTTCGGCGCAACAAACATTGCCTGTTCCAACCCAACCACAACTCGTTTGGCACGATATGGAGTTTTACTTTTTCACCCATTTTGGTCCTAACACATTTACCGGTGCGGAATGGGGACATGGCGATGAAAAAGAAGAAATATTCAATCCTTCATCACTCGATTGCAACCAATGGGTACGAACCGCGAAAGCAGCTGGTGCAAAAGGCATTATCATAACCGCAAAGCACCATGATGGTTTTTGTTTGTGGCCAAGTAAATTTTCAACGCACACGGTTAGAGAAAGCAAGTGGAAAAATGGCAAGGGCGATGTGCTGAAAGAATTATCGACAGCATGCAAAGCCGGCGGAATAAAGTTTGGTGTGTACCTGTCGCCATGGGACCGCAACCATCCCAAATATGGCACGCCCGAATACAACACGGTTTTTGTAAACATGATGACTGAAATTTTTACCAATTACGGCCCCATATTCGAGCTGTGGTGGGACGGTGCTAATGGCGAAGGACCTAATGGTAAAAAGCAGGCGTATGATTGGGAACTTTTTAGAAAAACTGTTAGAAGATTATCTCCCAAAACAGTAGTGTTTAGTGATGTTGGACCTGATATTCGCTGGGTGGGAAATGAAAGCGGAATTGCCGGCAAAACCAACTGGAACAATTTAAATACGGATGGCTTTCAACCCGGCGCCGGCGCTCCAATAACAGATACTTTGAACCGTGGAAATATGTATGGTAAATATTGGATCCCCGCTGAGTGCGACGTTAGCATCAGGCCAGGTTGGTTTTACCATAAAGAAGAAGATGAGAAAGTAAAATCACCGGCAGCTTTATTCAATCTCTATTTACAATCAGTTGGACGGGGTGCTAATTTGCTTTTAAATGTTCCGCCGGATGGAAGAGGTCTGATTCATTCAAATGATTCACTGTCACTTATAAGGTTTCACAAGTTGATTGAAAATAATTTCAAAAATAACCTTGCCATTGCAGCCAATAAACAAATAACAGGAGCAGGGAAATCAAAAAACATTCATTTTTATAAACAGGGTGACGTTATCACCTGGGCGAAACTTGACAGCGGGATGAACATCTTGCTAACCTGGAAAAAATCAACAGCGCTTAACTGCATTGTGCTGGAAGAAAAGATTTCAGCAGGACAGGCAGTTGCGGGCGGTTATATCGAAATCGTGAACAATCAAGGCATACAACAACAGATTCCATTTACAACTATCGGAAGAAAACGGATCATCACATTTCCCACTGTACCTGTAGCAACAATAAAAATAGTTATAGCGGAAAGTAAAGGCCCTGCTTTAATAAGCGATGTAGCTGTTTATAAAATTGATGATGCCCTGATTGAACAATAATTACACTCAGGCCTCCTGCCCCATCCAAACTGCACCGCCTATACTGCTTCGTTTTGCACCGGTTACGGAATTAAGAACAGTGTTTTCTTCCCGCCACCTCAGCACGCCCAGCAAGGCCATGATCAAGCCTTCCTTAAAATCTATTACCTCTTTGCCGGGTAATTCAATGGAAATGCCCATTACTTTGAAAGCAGATTGTAAGCGTTGGAGCATAAAATTATTATGCGCACCACCACCCGTAACCAAAACCCGGGTAGGTCTGCCATCCTTATAAACATTTAAAAGCCTGCCGGTACTTCTTGTAAGTTGTATACTAATATGCTCTACCATGGTTCGCAATGCATCAGGTGCTGAAAGATTTGCCTGCTTTAGTAGCGGATAGATAACATCCGTTCCGAAATTATTGGCCAGTGATTTTGGAAAAGTCTTTTTGTAATATGCCTGCTGGTTCATTTTAGCCAGCACTTCATCCCGAACAAATCCTTTGGCTGCCAGCATTCCATCCATATCGTATTCCAGGCCGCCATCGGCAGCCAGCATATTTAATACCCTGTTAGCAGGGCAAATATCAAAGGCTATATTTCCTTTGGGCGTTACTGCAGTAATATTTGCAATCCCGCCAAGGTTTAGCAGTAATGCAGAATCGGGAAACAGCAACTTTTCCCCCATCGGGACTATTGGTGCGCCCTGGCCGCCAAGTGCAACATCCATTGCACGCAAATCGCTGACAACATTTATTCCGGTAACTGCTGCAATGGCTGCTCCATCACCAATTTGAGCGGTCATATGATTGGCCGGTTCATGAAAAACAGTGTGTCCGTGACTACTAATCAATTGCACTTTGTGCTGCAGGTTATTTGAAGCTATAAAATGATTTACCTGCAGGCCAATAAAACGGCCGAATGCAATATGCAGGCGCATGTATTCAATGGCTGATAACAATGGGGCGTGCCGTAATTTTTCAATCCATTCTCTCGAATAACTTACAGTTTCGGCATGCTTTATTTCATATTTCCATTTACCACCCAATTCTTCCAGCTCTGTAAAAACAAGATCAAGACCATCAAGACTGCTTCCACTCATGACACCAATAGCACGATAAATCATAGCAGCAAATCTATCTGATAAAGAGAAACTTTCAGAATGTCAATACCATAATCGCTATCAACATATTTAATTGCATTTCAATATCTGAAATTTAGTAGCATTTAAACCTGCATCTTTGCAAATACTCCAATTTCCTATATCAATTTTTACATTTTATGGTTAAGAACCTTAGTGAAAAGCATAGTTTGGTTAGCAATTGGGTTAGTGAGTTAAGAGATGTAAGCATACAGGGCGATCGCATGCGCTTCAGGAGAAACCTGGAAAAAATTGCTGAAGCCATTGCCTATGAACTTAGCAAAACCCTGCCCTACGAAATAAAAGAAGTGGAAACACCACTTGGCATCCATAATTCTATGGTGTTGAAACAACAGCCGGTACTGGCTACCATTTTGCGTGCAGGCCTGGCCATGCACAATGGCTTACTCAATTATTTCGATCATGCCGATAATGCTTTCATTTCTGCCTATCGCAAACATCACCGCGATGGAACTTTTGAGATTAGCCTCGAATATGTAAGTTGCCCCGATTTAGAGGACCGGATTGTAATTATCAGCGATCCAATGCTGGCAACCGGCGCCTCGCTGGTAAAAACCATTCAGTATTTAAGAGATGAAGGCAAACCCAGCCAAATGCATTTTGTGTGTGCTATTGCCTGTACTGTTGGTATTGAATATGTTCGCCGCGAAGCACCGGAAGTAACCATTTGGTGTGGTGATATCGACGATGAACTTACAGCTAAAGGCTACATTGTTCCGGGCCTGGGTGATGCCGGTGATCTTGCATTTGGAAATAAAATGCAGCAGTAAAGAGAATTGGTTTGTCCTTTCCAAATTGTATGGCATAGAAAATGCATACAATCGATAAGATGAAACTGCTTTTCTACTTCCAATAAAATGTTTTAATCCTGATACTTACACACCACTTAATTTCGGGTTTCCATTAAATAGATATGAAGATCAAACTCATTATACTGAACTTATTTCTGCTTGCAAACTTTTCGTTGCTCGCACAGGATCCCCACTTCTCACAGTTTTTTGCTTCTCCGCTAACGCTAAACCCTGCTTACACAGGCCGCTTTGATGGTAACTTTCGCATTGCAGGTAATTACCGTAACCAATGGCCCACCATAAACAAGGCATTCACAACTTCTACCATCAGTGCCGATTTTGGCATACTTGGCAATAGCCTGCCAATAAACGACCGTTTGGGCGTGGGCGTAATGGCTTACACCGATCAGCAGGCCGATGGTGTGCTAAAAAGCACTTTTTATTCCGTATCAACCGCCTACCATAAAGGCCTCGATGAAGCGGGGAACAATTCGATTTCTTTAGGCTTCCAGGGTACTTACGCTCAAAAAAGATTGAACACTGCTAACCTAAAATTTGAAGACCAGTTACGCAGCGATGGTTTCACCGGTATTACAAACGAAATTTTTGACCCGCGTAACCTAAACATCAACTACTTCGATCTTAACGCCGGGTTCCTTTTTACCGGCTCCCTTAATACTAACAGTACTTATTATGCGGGTGCATCCATGTACCATATTAATAAACCACAGGAAACATTTACGGGCGCCCAGTTTTATCTTAACCCAAGGTATACGGTACATGGCGGCATTTATTTTCCGGTTGGCGCTATTTCAACCCTGCATACAAGCGTAATGTACCAGGCGCAGGGCGGCGCCAGCGAAACAGTTTTGGGAGCTGCCATTGGCTTTAACCTGAACGGAGATTTTGAATACAAACCAACTACTTTTTACGCAGGCAGCTGGTTTCGTGTAAACGATGCGTTAATCCCTTACGTAGGTTTGGAATGGGGTAGTTTCAGGTTTGGCGCCAGTTACGATGTAAATGTATCCAGTCTTAAAACAGTCAGTAACAGCCAGGGTGGTTTTGAAATCTCGCTCATATACATCAACAAAAAAGATACACAGGTTGGTATCAAATGCCCTAAGTTCTAAAGAAGTTCCAGCTTTTTATTGCATCTTCAACGCAACTCTAATTTAATTCTTTCTTCTATTTTTTACGGGCTGTTGTTCGTAAACTAATATCGTATTTATCCCGGCAGCAGTGACTGCTTAGCGATACAAATCCCCTACTTATCCCTGGTCAGCGCTATTCAACCTCCCTTCTTTCAATCATGCATTTCACATGTGTACGGGTTATGTATCAGTAATTCCTTATTACTTTACATTCTTCATAAAATCCACCTGTTAACTTAATCACCATACAAACAGTAGCATGCAATCCTTTCTAAACAACCTTTTCAGGCAACAATCTTATAACGCAAATAACTTTTTCCTTTTCGCCGGTCCCTGCGTGGTGGAAAGCGAAGACCTGGTATTGGAAGTAGCAGAAACCGTAAGCGGCATCTGTAAAAAGCTGGAGATACCGTATGTATTTAAGGCAAGCTACCGCAAAGCCAACCGCACCAGTGCCAACAGCTTTACTGGTTTAGGTGATGATACCGGCCTTTCCATCATAAAAAAAGTAGGCGAAAAATACAAACTGCCAACGGTTTCTGATATTCATGCCCACGATGAAGCAGCTATTGCGGCGCAATATGTTGATGTGCTCCAAATACCAGCTTTCCTTTGTCGACAAACCGATTTACTCGAGGCAGCTGCTGTAACAGGTAAAGTGGTGAATGTAAAAAAAGGACAATTTCTCAGCGGCCCATCAATGAAGTTTGCCGTGGAAAAAATTCGCAAAGCAGGCAACGAACAGATCTTATTAACTGAACGCGGCAACAGCTTTGGGTACACCGATTTGGTTGTTGATTACCGCAACATTCCCTGGATGAAAGAACATGGTACCCCTGTGGTAATGGACTGCACGCATAGCCTGCAACAACCCAATCAAACAAGCGGTGTAACCGGTGGTAATCCTAAACTGATTGGTACCATAGCCCGTGCAGCCATTGCAACCGGTGCCGATGGATTATTCATAGAAACCCATCCTAACCCTGCGGTTGCTAAAAGTGATGGCGCTAATATGCTTCGCCTCGATTTGTTAGAAGACTTGCTATACCAGTTAACTGAACTACGACATACAGTCGTTAAAATAGGATCATAGTTTTCTCCGCGCCAAGAAAAAGAGGCCGACTTTCAAGCTGGCCTCTTTTTTCATAGGGTGTAAATGATAAAGGCTGCCCTTTTGCGGAGCAGCCTTTTTTAGAACCCAGCTTTAGCCGGAACGAATTATTTATACCATACAGGGTTGCGCCTGCTTGAAAACATGTAACGTTTAATATTCATCCAGAAGGCTATAAAAAAGTAGATGATTACCGGCGAACCCATAGTTAAAAAAGTGAGATAGATAAAATACAACCTGATCCTTGATGTGGCTATATCAAATTTTTCTCCCAGGTAGGTGCATACGCCAAAGGCATTAAATTCAATAAAATTTCTAAAGCGATTCATAGGTATGTTTAAGATTGTATAATGCAAAGTACGATATCTGCTATCTAAAAAAATCACACCCATTGTATTTTAGTCGTATCTATAGGAATTCTTTTAAAAATTAATACAAGAAGCTTGTGGCTAAAGGCTTACTGTAAACTTCAACCGCCTTTCAATAGGCAAACTGATGACTTGCAATTTGATACTCATTAAAAAAACAAGGATTCTTTTTATAAGCTCATTTTATACCTTGCTTTCTAAGGCTTAAATTCGCCACATCTATCCATGGTGGCAATTACGACGGGCTTTGAACCGGCAAAAATTTTGTCACCTATTATCTTTCATCAGTTAACCAATACTCTCATGTTCGATTTATCGATGATCAAAGCGGTGTATGAACGTTTCCCTGGCCGCATAGCTGCCGCAAGGAAAGTTGTTGGCCGCCCGTTAACACTAACAGAAAAAATATTATACAGCCATTTAACGGAGGGCGACGCTACCCATGCCAATGAACGTGGTAAAAGCTATGTTGATTTTGCGCCGGACCGTGTGGCTATGCAGGATGCTACTGCACAAATGGCGTTGCTCCAGTTTATGCAGTCGGGTCGGGATAAAGTTGCCGTGCCGAGTACTGCGCATTGCGATCACCTGATAATGGCAAAAGATAATGGCAAGACGGACCTTGAAAAAGCTACCCACGAAAGCAGCGAGGTATTTGATTTCCTTGCTTCCGTTTCCAATAAATATGGCATTGGATTTTGGAAACCGGGTGCCGGTATCATTCACCAGGTAGTGCTTGAAAACTACGCCTTCCCGGGTGGTATGATGATTGGTACCGATAGCCATACGGTAAATGCTGGCGGCCTTGGCATGATTGCCATTGGTGTCGGCGGTGCTGATGCCTGCGATGTGATGGCTGGTCTTCCGTGGGAATTAAAAATGCCAAAACTGATTGGCATAAAACTGACCGGCAAATTGAATGGCTGGACGGCTCCTAAAGATGTTATCCTGAAAGTGGCTGGTGTGCTTACCGTAAAAGGTGGCACCGGCGCTGTTGTTGAATACTTTGGAGAAGGTGCCGTATCTATGAGCTGTACCGGCAAAGGCACTATCTGTAATATGGGCGCTGAAATTGGTGCTACTACTTCTACATTCGGTTATGACCAAAGCATGAGCCGATACCTTACGGCTACGGGCCGCGGAGAAGTAGCCGCAATGGCCGACAGTATTGCTGAACATCTTACTGGCGATCCGGAAGTTTATGCCAATCCTGAGGCCTATTTCGACCAGTTGATTGAAATAAACCTTGACGAACTGGAACCGCACCTGAATGGTCCTTTCACTCCCGATCTGGCCACGCCAATTTCTAAAATGAAAGAAGCTGCGGCGGCTAACAACTGGCCTACCAAAATTGAAGTCGGTCTTATTGGAAGTTGCACCAACTCATCTTACGAAGATATTAGCCGTGCAGTAAGCCTTGCCCGCCAGGTAAAAGATAAAGGACTGAAAACCAAATCAGAGTTTGCCATTAACCCCGGCAGCGAACAAATTCGTTATACCATCGAACGGGATGGCTTCCTGGATACCTTCGCCGAAATTGGCGCTACGATTTTTGCTAACGCCTGCGGCCCGTGCATTGGTATGTGGGATAGGGTTGGCGCTGAAAAACAGGAACGCAATACCATCGTACACAGCTTTAACCGCAACTTCGCGAAAAGAGCAGACGGCAATCCAAATACCATGGCCTTTGTTGGTTCCCCTGAATTGGTAACCGCCCTTGCCATTGCAGGCGATCTGAATTTTAATCCACTAACTGATACCCTTACGAACGAAGCAGGCGAACAGGTAATGCTTGATCCGCCGACTGGTTTCGAATTGCCCCTTCGTGGTTTTGCCGTAGAAGATGCAGGTTACCAGGCACCGGCAGAAGATTCATCTACAGTTGAAGTTGCGGTAAGCCCAACCAGCAAAAGATTACAGTTGCTTGATCCGTTCCCGGCATGGGAAGGCACCGATCTTAAAGGTTTGAAATTGCTGATAAAAGCAAAAGGCAAGTGTACCACCGATCATATTTCAATGGCTGGTCCATGGCTTAAATTCCGTGGACACCTCGATAACATCAGTAACAACATGCTGATTGGCGCGGTTAACTATTTTAATGAGAAAACCGATAACGTAAAGAACCAGTTGACGGGTGAATATGGGCCTGTTCCCGCTACACAGCGTGCTTATAAGGCTGCCGGTGTTGGAACGGTTGTAGTGGGTGATGAAAATTATGGCGAAGGCAGTAGCCGCGAACATGCCGCTATGGAACCACGCCATCTTGGTGTGCGTGCCGTACTGGTAAAAAGCTTCGCCCGCATTCACGAAACCAACCTCAAAAAGCAGGGCATGCTCGGGTTAACTTTTGCCGACAAAGCCGATTACGATAAGATCCAGGAAGATGACACCATCGATATCACCGGGCTTACAGAATTTAAACCTGGCGTACCATTGATACTTGTGTTACACCATGCTGACGGAACTACGGATGCCATTGTGGCCAACCACAGTTACAATGAGCAGCAAATAGAATGGTTTAAAGCAGGCGCTGCTCTCAATATCATCCGCAAGCAATTTTTGCAGATGAATAATGCATGGGTGTGATGTTGTGTGGTCAGTAGTGCATGGTGAGTGAAATGCAGAGAAACGTAAAGCGTTAAACGTGAAATACAAATCCCGTTACTAAAATAGCAACGGGATTTTTTGTTGGAATCACAAACGAAGATTTTCAATACTACCTGGGAAGGTATGAA
>JBKJNG010000161.1:0-13500 GCA_046596065.1 Phnomibacter sp.
ATCATACCTGCCAGGCGCCATTGCTTTACACAGATGCAGCTGGCATGTACAAAAGTGCAGAAGGTAAAGTAGTTCATTCAGCTACGCCGGTTTATTCAGTGCATTCTATCTGGGATACTTTCCGGGCCGAGAATCCTTTATTTACGTTAATACGTCCAGAGCTTGTTACCTCAATAGTTCAGTCCTATCTTGATTTTTACAGACAATCGGGTTTACTACCGGTTTGGGATCTTCATTTTAATGAAACCAACTGTATGACCGGTTACCATGCTGTGTCTGTTGTAGCGGATGCCATACTGAAAGGCTTTAAAGGCTTTGATTACAAAGAAGCTTATAAAGCCATGAAAGCCAGTGGAATGCAAAATGTAAAATCGACTGATCAGTATAGGAAATATGGGTATATGCCGCAGGATAAACAAGGGTATAGCGTAACCATCACCATGGAATATGCCTTTGATGACTGGTGTATTGCACAGGTTGCAAAGAAGCTTGGAAACATGGATGACTACGAAGTTTTCATCAAAAGAGCCGCCAGTTATGCAAATCTTTTCGACCCCAAGTCTGGCTTTTTCAGGGCTAAAAAAAGTGATGGAACCTGGGTGGAGCCTTTTGATCCTTACTATAGCGAACACGATGAAACGGGTATGTACATAGAAGGCACCGCATGGCAGCATACTTTTTTTGTGCCGCACGCCGTAAATGAATATGCCACTTTGTTGGGTGGAAAAGATAAGTTGATTGAGAAGCTGGATTCCCTTTTTACTACCACTTCTCAAATGCATGGTGAACATGTAAGTAACGACATTAGTGGTTTGATTGGCCAGTATGCACATGGCAATGAACCAAGTCATCATATTGCCTATATGTACGCCACATTGGGTGCTCCGCAGAAAACAGCACAACGGGTTCGGCAAATTTTACAAACATTGTATCACGATGATCCAAATGGTTTAAGCGGCAACGAAGATTGTGGACAGATGAGTGCCTGGTACGTTTGGAGTGCATTAGGGTTTTACCCAATGAACCCTGCTTCGGGCGAGTATGTTTTTGGAAGCCCGGTTGTTAATGATGCGGTGATTGCTTTACAGGGTAATAAGCAGTTTCATGTAAAAGTTAAAGGCGACATCAACAAAGGATACATTAAAACAGTAACGTTAAATGGTAAGCCACATTCAAATATCATTATCACTCATAAGGAAATTATGAATGGTGGTTTACTTGAACTGGAAATGGGAGAGTAGTTATTAACGCTGACTCAGCCTGGGAATTCCCTAAATAAATTACTACTATGCCTCTTTTAGCAGGCAAATTTCTGCTAAAAGAGGCATTTAATTTTATTATTGCTGTTTCGAAACATGTAGTTTAAAATTAATGCTTTGTCGATAGTAGCGAGAGAAAATGATGCCAAAGGGCTTTCAAACTGATCGGCATATTCATCTTAAAAAAGCATGTTCGTTTCTTTTATAATAGAAAGCCAGGTAAACAAATACTAACAAGATTAATAAACTGGCAAGCGCAGAAGATTCAAAACCAAAGGGTCCGCCAGTTAACCAAACTGGTCCGTTTATGTTTTGGGCCAATAAAGAATCCGTTTCAAGGCCGCTCACTTTATAGCCAAATATGGGTCCCTGGAAAAAGTTCCAGGCAAAATGAAAGAAGATGCCGAACCAAAGATTTTTTGTGTAGATATAGTTGATGCCTAAAGCTAACCCGCCAATAAAAATACCAATCATGCTAAGCCAATTAAAGTCGGGGTTTAGCAAATGAAGCAGCGCAAAAAGGGAAGCAGAAATTAAAAGTGCAATCCATTTTGGATAACTTTCAAGCAGGTTATTCAAGATATATCCCCTTATCACTATTTCTTCTGCAATAGCTACAAACAGCATTACCAGTACATAAAGCATCAGGTCTTGCCAATAAAAATCAAAGGCAATAAAACTTAGATTTCCAGTAAGAACAAGCCATAAAGTGCCTGCCGATAAAATGAAAATGGCGCAGAAAAATCCTGTCCAGGCATGTTTGCTGTTGCCATGCCAATCAAAGCCTAAACTTAAAACAGTTTTCCTGTCTACCAGTTTTCTGAAGATGACTACCGCAGGTACGCTGGTTAAAAAACTTAAAAAGCCTACCAGTAAAAGGCTCATAGCGGGATCGGTTTGATCACCTTTTTGCGTAAAAGGCGACAGCAACTTAAAAAGTATCTTAGTTACGCCCATTTGCAAAAACACCCAAATAACCAGGAAAATTAGTGCCCTTAACCAGCCTTTTCGTATCAGTGGATTGTTCATAAGAAAGGGCAAAGTAAGGAAGAACAGCAATTGATTAGCAGATAGAACCTACGCCGGATAAATTTAGCATTGCACCTGATGAAAGTAGTTATTTTGCCACTTTAAAACACCTTATGTTCGACCCCAATTACGCCTACACCGTTACCGAAAGATTTTTAAGATATGTTCAGTTGGATACACAAAGTGATCCCAACAGCGATAAGCATCCCAGTACAGAAAAGCAGAAGGATTTATCATGCGTGCTTGCCGAAGAATTGCTGGCTATTGGACTTAAGGATGCGGTCACGGATGCATACGGTTATGTATATGCAACTATTCCGGCTAATACGGACAAAGAAGTTCCAGTAATCTGCTTTTGTAGCCATGTGGATACGGCACCCGATTGTAGTGGTACCAATGTTAGACCCATTCTTCACCGTAGCTATAATGGTTCTGATATTGTTTTACCAGATGATAACTCGCAAGTGTTAAGTGGTTCAAAATATCCTTATTTATTAAAGCATATCGGTAAAGACATTATTTCTGCCAGCGGACTTACCCTGCTCGGAGCTGATGATAAAAGTGGTGTTGCCATTATTATGGATTTTTGCCATTACCTTATTATACATCCGGAAGTAAAGCATGGTGCGATCCGTATTTTATTTACACCCGATGAAGAGGTTGGAAAAGGAACGGCAAAGCTGGATATGGAGCGGTTGGGTGCGGATTTTGGGTATACACTGGATGGCGGTGAAGCTGGGGATCTGGAAGACGAAACTTTTAGTGCGGATGGTGTTGAACTGGTGGTTCATGGCATAAGCGCACATCCGGGCTATGCAAAAGGCCAGATGATTAATGCCTTGAAAGTAGCGGCGGCCATCTTACTAAAATTGCCAACAAATGATTGGTGCCCGGAAGCTACTGATGGCAAACAGGGCTTCGTTCATCCGGTGGAGTTTTCCGGTATTGCAGAAAAAGCCACTATCCGTTTTATTATCAGGGATTTTATAACAGCGAATTTGCCGGAGCATGAAGCAAAATTGAAAGCGATCGCCGCCGATGTAATTGCTGATTTTCCCGGTACAACTTTCGAGTTTAAAGTGCAGGAACAATACCGGAATATGAAAGAAGTGTTAGACCTGCATCCGCAGGTGGTTGCCAATGCAAAAACCGCTATTGAAAGAGCAGGATTAGTTGTAAGAACTGAGAGTATCAGGGGAGGAACAGATGGCAGCCGGCTGAGTTTTATGGGTTTGCCTTGCCCAAATATTTTCACAGGAATGCATGGTATCCATAGCAAAACTGAATGGATCGGGGTAAGCGATATGCAAAAATCTGTGGAGACTTTAGTGCATCTTGTACAGGTTTGGGAAGAAGAGTCGTAATTATTTAAACACCCGATACTAATCGTGAAAAATAATATGAAGACAATCTGTTTTTTACTAAGCATCACGGCCATTTTAGCCGGCTGCAAACCGAATCCGGTTGAAAAGCTTTCAAAAAAATGGAAGCCCGTAGATGTAACAGGTGATGGTGTCACTGCCGAAACCAAACAAAGCATTGTTAAGAAAGGAAATGCCATGGAATTCAGTCAGGAAGGAAGGTTAATCAGTCTCTCCGCAGACCAGAGTGCCGATACCGGAAGTTACAAATTAAGTGAAGATGGAAAAGTTTTGACCATAAAGGCAAGTAACGACCGGGAAACTAAAATGAACGTGACTGAGCTAAGAACAAATCGATTAATAATTGAAAATCACGGACTTGTATTGGTTCTTGAACCGGCAAAGTAACTGGCTGTTTTTTTACTTCCAAAAAACGTAAATAAAATGGAGATATAATTTATTCTGGCCTTGTATTCAACAGTTTTATAATGTACTTTTATTAAACTTTTATACCAATAAGTATGTTAGTATTAATCAACCTGTTCCGCAGGTTGATTGTTTTTAAGGGTTAAAATCCTTCCCGTTCCCGGGAAGGATTTTTTTATATTGGTAATGAATTAACGTTTCACAACCTTAAGATCGTATTAATGAATACCAGTTAATGGTTCTTTTAAAACTGCGATTATCTTTCTTACATCCTTATACTCAAGCCAACGCACTGGTGTTAGCACCAGGTTGGCAACAAAGCCAGGTGAAATAATTCCCTTCGCCAAATTGTTCACCGTATTATCTATGCCATTAATATAATTAACGCTGGCCTGGCCATTTGCCGAAGCCAGCGCCACAGCATTTGCCCACGAAGCTTTACGGGCTGCGGTGATACTAAAATTAATAACGGCCTTTTCCTTGCCGTTTACAATGCTGCGCAAAAATTTCATTGGCCACCATATCTTCTCCAGCCGGTATTGAATTTCATCGGTTAATGCCGAGATAATATTGTTGATCTTTTCAAAATCTGTTTGCAGCGAAAAAATACTTTCGCCAGGTGCAGTTTCTGCGGCCGCAATTGCAAGATCAAGATTTATATGCGTATTAATGCCCAGAAGCAAGTGCTGAATTACGGTTAGATTATTAAGGTTGCAGGCATCAAAGGCGGTTTTCCAGCTAAGGCTGCACGGCTTTTTTTCAAGGTTGCAATGCCAGGCATCAATGTATCGCTTCGCAAAAATTACATCCAGTTTTTCCATCCGCACCGCATCCTGAAACATGCCAGCTTTTATCGCTGCATTTACCGATTCAGTCATTGACCTATACAAGGCCGCAAAAAATGCCTGCCTGCTGCCATTGCTTTCACAATGGTTTATAATGTTATCTAATTCGTCAATAACCTGCTGAATATTGGTTAACGGCATACTTTTATTTGCGAGCTGAAGTAGTAAAGTACTGAATGTCTTTTTATTGAGCGAATTCTTCTGTAATGGCAGTTGAATGGGAATTGAACTATACAGCTTAAACTAATCCGTAAACTTTATAATCCCGCAAAAGCTTTCAGCCTTTTACTCACTACTCACTATTGCACCTGGCGCTTATAAATCTGGATAGTGTTTTCCAGGCCCAGGTAAAAGGCGTCGCAAATAAGCGCATGGCCAATCGACACTTCATCCAGGTTGGGTAGATGCTGTTTAAAAAAGGCAAGATTAAAGCGATCCAGATCGTGACCAGCGTTTATGCCTAACCCTAGTTCGCGTGCCAGCCCGGCTGCTTTTGCATAAGCAGCAACTGACTCGTATTTCAAGGGATCGCTATGTTGCTTGTCGGCTGTTTCATAATGCTTTGCATAAGCTTCTGTATATAATTCAATGCGGTCGGTTCCGGTTTTGGCTGCAGCATTAACCATTTCCAAAACGGGGTCAACAAAAATAGAAACCCTTATTCCAGCCGTTTTAAAAACACCAATTATCTCTTTTAAGTAATCCAGGTTTGTAATGGTGTCCCAGCCATGGTCGGAGGTTAACTGTCCCAATGCATCGGGCACCAGCGTTACCTGGTCCGGTATTACTTCAAGCACGAGGTCTACAAATTTTTGTTCCCTTGGGTTTCCTTCAATATTAAACTCTGTGGTTATAATTTTTTGGATTGCTCTTACATCATCGTACCGAATATGGCGTTCATCAGGCCTTGGATGCACGGTAATACCGTCAGCACCAAAGTTCTGTATATCTATTGCTGCCTGTATTACATCAGGATTATTGCCACCACGGCTGTTACGTAATGTGGCTATCTTATTAATATTTACAGAAAGTTTTGTCATACACCATTTGTTTTTGTGATAAGAACAACCAGCAGCCCGGTAATGATAGCAACCGCAAAACTCATTAGCGTGCCTATCAAAATATATTCGGCTTCTTTGCGGCCACTTTCTTTTTTGGTTTCGCTAAAGCGAAGAATCGATTTTGCTGTGATAAGAAAACCTATGCCCGCAAATTGGTTGGTAATAATGAAAGTGAAAACGAGCAGCCGTTCAAAAATGCCGATCCATTTGCCGGCTTCCGCAAGAGAAGAACGCTGGCTTTCCAGGTGCGAAACAATATCGAGGCGCCAGCGCTGCGTGGCCAAGCCAATAATCATGGAAAAAGGCCACATCAGCAGGAAATAGCCCATTAATATTCCCCACATGGTTTGGTTATCTAAAGCGGAGTCAATCCAGCTTAAAAATGCATTACCATCCATCTGCGCATAAAACCAAAGGATAGTCAAAACTGCTATGTGCATTGCCTGGTCTGCAATAAAAATGGCAGGCGATTCTTTCCGGGTAAGTTTCCACCAGTCAATTAAAAAATGAGAGACGGCAACAATGAGCGCCATCCACCATGCATTCCATTCTGCGGTAAATAAATAAAATAAAATGCCATGCACCAGGGCGTGCAGGTATAGCATCCAGGATTTGGCTTTAAACTGTTGTTTGTGCCTTACCATCCTGCGGTTTTGTAACAGAAAGTCGCCTAGCAGGTGGGCGCAAATCCATTTGGTTAGCAACATATCGCCAAATTTAAAACTGCAATTCGAAACGGGCGAGAATGGTTTGTATTACTGGCCAGCCAACGGCTTGTAATCGTTGCTGTATGGCGGGTTGCTTTACCTGTAAGTTTGTCGCTGCTTCCTGCTGTGTTTTTTTCTCAAGCATCTGTAGCAGGGCTGCCGCCTGGAGGGGCGTGCATCTTTTCAGCAAAAAATTGAGTGTGGCCGTATGAACATCCCACTCATTTTGCAATGTTTCATTGTCAGTTCCAATTGCGAGGAGTAAATCCTTTTTCTTTAGTACTTCCATATTTCGCCCTGAGTGGTGAAAAGCCGTACCATCACTGGTTAGGCTGCTGCCGCTTTCAAAGGATATATTGCCAATGCCGGTGGATACGCGGATACCAAATCCTTCACTGCGCATATACATAATTATAAATAGGGTAGCTCTTAACGCTTCTGCGATTTTTTCCAGGGTATATCCCTGGAAGCTATCGCCCTGGAAAATTTCTGGTTTGAAATCAGGCAGTATGGAAGCTGCTTTGAGCATGGCTTCCTCCATTGCCTTTAACAATTTTTTACGCCGGTTTGCCGCAATGGAGGAAGATGCTATTACATCGCCGGTTAATACGGCTGCTTTGTTTGTTATGGTCATAAGCATTCTTAATAACAACAAATATAAGCTTTTAGAATTATAATGATGTATTATAAGCTTTTAACCTTATAATGGTTTATTATAAGTCCTTGCCCTTATAATTATTAAGTATTGCTAATTCCCACACGTTTCTTTGGATAAGCATTGCGTTCCAGTTCTTCCACCATAAAAAGGGCAAGATTACCTGCACTCACCCGGTAGCCATCGGTTGCAGCTTCAGCCGCAGTTATAAAATTATTGTCCGCCGCCGCCTCTGTTATAGCATGAGGGCAAACAAGCGTCCAGTCTAAATCCGACTCTTTAAGATATTGATAGGCCTGCCGGTGTTCCATACTAACAGGTATTAACTCAGGTGGATAATCAGTAGCATCCATTAACAAATCTCCATGCTTATCTGGCAATATACCCTGTCCGCCAAGGGCAACAATGCGATGCACGCCGGTTGCTTTCATTTGTGCAATAATGTTCTTTATGCCAAGGCTGCGACTTTTATCGGTGCCGGTAAAGCCGCCACCTAATGCACTAAGTACCGCATCACTGCCTTTTAAGGCATGTTTTACTTCGCCGGCATCAAATACGTAACCTTTAATAGCTTTGAAATTTTCAGTATGAAGGTCTTTATCAATAAGTGTTTCAACACTTCGGCCAAATGCTTTAACAATCCATCCTTTAGTCATTGCATGGGTAATTAACTGTGAGCCAACCATGCCGGTTGCGCCAAAAATAGTAACAGTCATAATTTCATATGGGTTTAAAAGATGTATTAATCTATATGCAAATTACCAAAAAAAGAAAAGGCAGCACCGGTAAGATGCTGCCTTTCACTTAAATATAAAATGGATTTACCGATTTTCCTGTGCACTACACTGTTCTTTTATTTCATCCATGCGAATTGATATGTGGCTTTCATCATATACCGATTTGCCGTTGATAATCAATATCGCCTGGGGACTTTCGTGCCAAACATGCAACGTTTCGGCAACCGCTGCCGAAAGCGGACGTTGTGTAATAACATCCAGCAGTGAAAATTCTATATTGCCGGCATCGCCCGATTTTTCGAGGCGGTTTTTTGCCATGCTGCTGGTAGCGCAGCTGGTACTATGTTTAAAAATAACCTGGGGCTGATTGTAAGAACGATCAATTAATGTTGCCAGGTCATTTGCTGAGGTCAAAGGTTTCCAATTCATCAGTATTCAAGTTTTCAAGCAGCCTTCCTATTAACGCGACCGATAATTCATTGGGTTATTAGGACAGCCAACACCTCTGCGGGAAGATCCACAGGCAAAAAGACTGAGCACAAGTGATACCAGAATTAGTCCCGAGAAAAAGCGTTTCATATTTTTTAATTTAAAATATTGGTGTAAAGATAATTGCTGTAGCGGAAAATCAGGAATAGATCGAATCCTGTTACTTTGCCACCCATTGTAAACGTATGAAGATTCATTTTATTTCAATAGGCGGGAGCGTAATGCACCAGCTGGCCATCGCCCTTAAAGGCAAAGATTATACCATAACCGGAACAGACGATGAAATATTCGAACCATCGAAAACAAACCTGCAAAAGGAAGGTCTGTTGCCCGAAAAAATGGGTTGGCAACCTGAACTCATCCATAAAGGTTTAAATGCAGTTATTCTCGGCATGCACGCCAGGGCAGATAACCCTGAACTTATCAGGGCCAAAGAATTGGGACTACCAGTGTTTTCTTTCCCGGAATATGTTTACCAGGAAAGCCGCAATAAAACAAGGGTTGTAGTTGGCGGAAGCCACGGTAAAACAACCACGACCAGCATGATTATGCATGTGCTGAAACAGTCGGGCATGCAGTTCGATTACCTCGTTGGGGCAAAACTGGAAGGGTTTGATCAAAGTGTAAATATTACAGATGCGCCCGTTATTATTTGTGAAGGCGACGAATACCCGGCTAGTGTGGTGGAAAAAAGGCCCAAGTTTCATTTTCTGTTTCCACACATAGCTGTAATCACCGGCATCGCCTGGGATCATATAAATGTTTTTCCAACATTTGAAATCTATCTCGACCAGTTCAAAATATTTATTGAGAAGATCGAAGCCGGCGGCCTTTTAATTTATAATGAAACAGATCCTGTATTGATAGATTTAGTAGCAGCTACCAGGCGAATAAACATCCGGTATCAACCTTATGGTATTCCTGAACACAGGATTGAAGCAGGCATTACAAAACTTTACATTGAAGGAAAGCAGGGTGATTTAAAAGTATTTGGTGGTCATAATCTTTTAAATATAAATGCAGCATACCTGGTATGTAAGGAACTAAGCCTGGCAGGCGATCGTTTTCTGGCATCAATTGCCGGGTTTACTGGTGCCTCAAAAAGATTGGAACTGTTGGCAAAAAACGACCATACAGTTATTTTCAGAGATTTTGCCCATGCGCCAAGCAAGGTAAAAGCAACCATCGATGCGGTTAAACAGCAATTCCCAAACCGAAGGCTGATAGCAGCGTTGGAATTGCATACTTACAGTAGTTTGAATGCTGATTTTATGCCGCATTACAACGGGGCGCTTGAACAGGCTGATGAAGCCTGCGTTTTTTACAGCCATCATGCCATGGAAATAAAAAAAATGCCAGCACTTAGGGAAGATACCGTGATGCAGGGATTTGCAAAAGAAGGACTGAAGGTTTTCACTAAAAGAGATAATCTTGAGGCCTGGCTAAGTGAAAAAAACTATCATGATGCTTGTCTTGTATTAATGAGCAGCGGCACATATGAGAATTTAGACCTGCAGGCATTTGCCAAAAACATCATTTATTAGAATTGTTTCGGTAAAAAGCTTTTAAAATGTATTTATTCGAAAGCATTAACTGTTTTTTGTTCCCCTGCATGGTTTCTTTTATCTTTCTAAAAATTTGAAAAAAATCAGCCTGAATTAGTTGGTATTGCTACTATATTTTCCTTGCACAAGCTGGTACTGAGTAAAATTAGATCTAATAAATTTTTGTAATTACTGCTGAATGAATCTTGAACTAAAACGACCTTTTGCTGTTATTGATCTTGAGACAACTGGTGTAAACCCAGGTACTGACCGGATAGTTGAAATAGCCATTGTTAAGATAATGCCTGATGCCAGCAGGATTGTAAAAAGGAAATTGATTAATCCTGAAATTGCCATCAGTAAAGGATCATCAGATATTCATGGTATTACCGATGAAATGGTAAAGGATGCACCAACCTTCAGGCAGGCTGCAAACGAGATTAAACAGTTTTTAGAAAATTGCGATATTGGTGGATATAACAGCAACAAATTTGATGTACCATTATTGGTAGAAGAATTTTTAAGAATTGGAATTGATTTCAAGTTCGAATCTCGTAAATTGGTAGATGTTCAAAAAATATTTTACCAGATGGAACCACGAACACTCTCTGCAGCATATAAATTTTATTGCAACAAAGAACTTATAAATGCACATAGTGCAGAAGCTGATGTGCTTGCAACCTGGGAAGTATTGGATTCGCAACTGGAGCGTTACCCACAACTCGGAAAATCTATTGAGAGTATTTTAGGCGTAATTGGAGAAGAAGAAATTGTCGATTTTGCACGTCGCATGATCGTGCACGAGGGTAAAATAGTTTTTAACTTTGGTAAGCATAAAGGCAAAGGTGTGGAAGATATTTTTCGGATAGAACGCAGCTATTATGATTGGATGATGCAAGGTGATTTTCCGCAACACACAAAACAAAAACTTACAGAAATACTCAATAAAGTATATTTAAAAAAAGGATAAACCAATTGTAAACTGTCTTTTAAATACTTGTTTTCATCAAAAATATTTAAAAGATTTTTTTTAAAAAACCACCCTTTCTAAAGAAATGGTTGAGTGGTTTCACATTTTGTTCTGAACTCCCGGAGGCATAATTCCATTTGATATATTTAATTTCGGAACTTTCTAACATCTATTGGATAAAATAGTAATCATACCAACTTATAATGAACGTGAGAACGTTTTAGCTATCATAGAAGCAGTATTTCAGTTACTGCAGGGCTTTCATGTGCTGGTAGTTGACGATGGTTCCCCTGATGGTACTGCGGAGCTTGTAAAAAATATTCAACCACAATATAACGGTCAGCTTTTCCTGGAAGAAAGAAAAGGCAAACTTGGTTTGGGCACCGCATACATACATGGCTTTCGCTGGTCTTTAGAGAGAGGCTACCAATTTATTTGTGAAATGGATGCGGATTTTAGCCATAATCCAAATGATTTGCAGCGCCTTGTTGATGCCTGTGTCAACGGTGCAGATGTTGCTGTTGGAAGCAGGTATGTAAAAGGTGGTAAAGTTGAAAACTGGCCATGGGACCGTCATGTTTATTCAAGAGGGGGATCGCTTTATACAAGGCTAATTACCTGGATACCTGTTAAAGATGCTACTGCTGGTTTTGTATGTTACAAGCGACAGGTATTGGAAACTATTAATCTCGATCAGATAAAGTTTGTTGGTTACGCATTCCAGATTGAAATGAAATTTGCCGCCTGGAAGCTAGGCTTTCGTATTGCTGAAGTGCCTATCACTTTTGTTGACCGAAAATTGGGTGTAAGTAAAATGAACAAAGGCATTATTAAGGAAGGTGTTTTAGGCGTATTGACCATACAATGGAACAGCCTATTTAAAAGCTATCGCCGTAAATTAAAAACGGCCGCCAATACCGTTAATTCAACTTCTGGCGAGTATTCCGAAAAAGCATTTACAGGGGTTTGAAAACCACTTGCCACTCATTTAATATTTCATATTATTTACTTGCTAGAGCTTATGGTAGCGCTTAACCCTGCTAAATTCTCGGAGTATTTTTGCTGCATATGTTAATAGCATGGAAAGGTTTGCTAGGATATTGTGGTTATAATGTTGTTTCCATTTTTATAAGGATCAAGCACTTAATTTAGCGCAAATGCTGAAGAAAAGTCTATCCATCATTCAATACATTTTTTTTCTGGGTTTAGGTATTGGACTGTTATGGTATACATTTCGCCATATGACGGGTGTGCAGCTTGAACAGTTAAAAGATTCCTTTCGCCAGACAAAATATATATTTCTACTACCTGTTGTTTGTACGCTTATGCTTGCGCATTTTAGCCGCAGTATGCGCTGGCGTATTTTAATGGAACCTTTAGGCTATAAGCCTACCCGCGTAAACGTATTTTTCTCAGTAATGATTGGCTACTTTTTTAACCTGCTTGTGCCAAGGCTGGGCGAGGTAATGAAATGCACAACGCTTGCCAAATACGAGAAAGTTCCACCCGACAAACTTATTGGTACCATTGTGGCTGAAAGAGCGCTTGATGTTATTTGCCTGGTACTGGTAATCATTCTAACGGTAGCTGTTCAGTTTGATGTTGTTGGTCATTACACTTTGCAACTCTTTTCGGGGATGGTAAAAAATAAGGGCGGAACCTTTTCATATACTAGAGCGGGCCTTTACATAACAATCTTGCTGGTAGTAATTTTTGGTTTAAGGTGGTTGTTCAGGCAATACGGTTCTAAAGGTTTTTTTTATAAAGTGAAAATGTTTTTTAGAGGGATATGGGAAGGACTTACCAGCTTTAAAAGAGTGAAACAAAAAGGATGGTTGTTAATACATACCATTTTTATCTGGTCTATGTATCTTACCAGCATTTACATTGGTTTTTTCGCCTTTCCGCAAATAGAACATCTCGGTATAAAAGGTTCCTTAAGTGTACTTACTTTTGGCAGCATAGGAATGATTATTCCTACCCCGGGTGGGATGGGCAGCTATCAATATATTCTTACCAAAACATTGCCATTATACGACATAAGTGAGGTTGCGGCCTTTGCTTTTGGAAATGTATTATGGGCAGCACAAACAATCATCCTTGTTTTTTTTGGTGTAATAAGCCTCGTAATGTTGCCTATGTTTAACCGTTTAAAAAAAGTACCTGTAGCTGTTTAAAACTAAGTGGGTTAATTGCACCTTTAAATCAATGTTCTAAGCCTCTAACTAAAATTCTTTTTTAATATTCATACATGAGACTTGCCTCTGTTATTCCTGCCAAAATCTATCAGCTGCCTCAACTAATTAATAAGATTGCCTCTTGGCGGGTTACGGGTCATACCGTAGCCTTTACAAATGGTGTTTTCGATATTCTGCACGAAGGACATATTTTTTCCTTAAGCCAGGCTGCTGCCGAAG
>JBKJNG010000234.1:0-6301 GCA_046596065.1 Phnomibacter sp.
ATAAATAAATCCCCGTCCAAAAAAATATATCCTCTATAGCTCAAGCCATTGAAGATATATTCAATAATCAAAAATTGCACATCAATAATCTTCATGCCATTTAAATCCTATTAACTCTTAACTCTTACACAAATCACAGATCAATACAGCATTCGCACTTTAATTGTTTCTTTCACATCTTTCAACAATGCCAGGGCATTTTTGCTAAGCTGTTTATCAATGTCAAGTACCACGTAACCAATATGCTCGTTAGTGGCAAGATACTGACCAAGGATGTTGATATGTGCCTGGCTAAGCGTTGTATTTATTTCGCTCAATACGCCCGGCACGTTACGATGAATATGCAATATGCGATGTGCACCTTCCAGCAACGGCAGGTTAATGGGTGGTACCGTATGAGAGCCGTAAGTCACACCTTTTTCAAGAAAAGCCACTAGCTTGCTGCTCACATCAAGCCCAATATTTTCCTGTGCCTCCTGCGTGCTGCCACCAATATGCGGGGTAAGAATCACGTTCGGTAATCCTTGTAACGGTGTATAAAAAGGATCGCCATTTTTTTCAGGTTCAACAGGGAAAACATCAATTGCCGCCCCGCCCATATCGCCATTTTTAATAGCATGTGCCAAGGCATCAATATCCACCACTTCGCCACGGGCATAATTAATAAGAATGCTTCCTTTTTTAAACTGCTTGATCACCTGTTTGCTGATCAGGTTTTTAGTGCTTTCGAGATCTGGTACATGCAGGCTGATAACATCGGCCTTGCTTACTACTTCTTTCAGGCTTTTGCAGGCTATAGCATTTCCCAGGGGAAGCTTCGTAAGCGTGTCGTAAAAAATAACTTTCATGCCAAGTGATTCGGCCAATACGCTTAACTGGCTGCCAATATTGCCATAACTAATTATACCCAGTGTTTTACCGCGTAATTCAAAACTGCCTTTCGCATCTTTAAGCCACACGCCCTGGTGAGCCGCTATATTTTTATCGGGTATACGGCGGATAAGCATTATGGAGCTGCCAATTACTAGTTCCGCTACGCTGCGGGTGTTGCTGTAAGGCGCATTAAAAACCGTTACTCCGTGCCTGGCTGCTGTTTTAAGATCAACCTGGTTGGTGCCTATACAAAAACAACCAATGGCCTGTAGTTTCGGTGCATTTTCCAGCACTTTTGGCGTGATGGTTGTTTTGCTGCGGATGCCCAGCATGTGAATATCCTTTATCTCTTTTATCAGGTCTTCTTCATTAAGCGCACCGGTGTATTTTTTTACGTTGGCATAACCAGCGTCTTTTATTTGCTGGATGGCAGTTTCGCTGATATTCTCCAGCAGCAGTATGTTTATTTTTTCCTTTGGATAGCTAGTTTTTGTATCGCTCATGCCGCGAAAATACTCCGATGAGAGAAATTTTCTAAAAAAAGCATGCGATCGTTAAATCAACGCCGTGGATAATGGTCGGTTTTATGGTGGTTTTTTAAAGGCTTACCTGTTAATAATCAGCGGTAAAGAAGTAATGTTTCTGCCGTTGGTAACCTGCAGCATATATCGGCCGGGGGGCAGGTTGTGTACGTTAATGCTACTGGTTTGTTCACCTGTAAATGCGGTATAAAAAATAACGCCAGCTGCATTTGAAATGCGGATGTTGCTGCCGCGTAAAACATTGTAAAAGTGTACAATATCCTTGGCCGGGTTCGGGTAAAGGAGTGCTTTGTTACTACCTGAACTTGCCGTCATTACAATGGCTGAGTAGTGTTTACTGCCGTTTGTTTCTACCATCTTTACCCGGTAATAATTGGCGTCCATTAATGGCCTGCTATCTATATAAATGTATTGCTTAATGCTTGTAGTATTGCCCGCTGCCTTTATGCTCCCAATTGGCAGAAATTGCTGTCCGTTGGCAGAACGCTCGATGATAAATGAGCTGCTGTTTTGCTCAGTAAAAGTGTTCCAGTTAATTCGGTTACTTGTTGGCTCGCTTACGGCCTGTATGTTCCCAAAATTAACAGCCAGTGGCGCTGTAATGGTGAATGATGCGGTGTAGTTGGCTGGCGCCGAATTATTGTTGTCATACTTACTCTCGCCACAGCCAGAGCCTTCATTTTGGCCGGTTACCTGGTAGTAAATCTCCAGGGTATAGTTACCCGGTTCCTGGTTGGTAATATCAATATTGCCATCGTTGCCCCCGCCATTTCCGCCGCCCGGAAACTGCCATTTCTGATCGCCGATGCTGCAGCATCCGCCGCCTTTATCTAAAGCAAATGAGTTGGAGAAACTTTCACAGGAGGGCTCCGTGCAATTAGCAAAAAAGCCAAGGCCAACGCTTGTGTAAACAGGGGCGGCGGGCCTTTGGCCTGCCGGGTAAACGGTAAAGAAAACGGTGCCGCTGCACACATTGGCTGTAACAGCTTTAAAGGTTTTTATTTCAGCGCCGGCAATTTGCAAATCGCCCGAGTTTTTGCCAAAACTGCCAAGGTTTGTTCCCTGGAAAGTATTGGTGCCAATATCTTGTCCAATGCCGGGGGAGGAAGTGTTATAAAAGCTGCTATTGCCATTTTTGTTAAGGTAAACTGCGGTAGCATAATAATCGAACTGGCTAAAACCGGCGTTACAGCATAAGGCCATCAAAAAAATTAATACAGTTTTTTTCATTGAACAGGTATTGGTTATCTGGTGGATACTGGAAGCTTAACAAATATAAAGTGTATGATTAGGAAATAAATTCTTTTAAAGTTGGCATAAAAAAATCTTCTGGCTACGGGCACGGAAGATTGAAGTGTATTAAATTGGGTTGCCTATTTTACATCATCAAAATCAGGGAGGATATATTGATCTACCTCAGCCTTTGTGGCTTCACGCTTTTCTTTTTGCATGGCTCTCAATTCGCTATAAACCCCTTTGCCTACTTCGGTAACCGTGTTTACAATGGCTAGCCCGGCCAAAGGCGACAGCCCCATATTTTGTTTGCCATGTTCCAAAGCAAAAACTGTTAGTTTGTTCAAATGTTCCACTACGCCGTTCAGGTTTGAGGTAATATCTTCTCCTTCTTTTTTGGCCATCTTAGGATTATCGATGATTGATTTATAACGACTGATAACGCCATCTGATGCAGCCTTAAGATCCATATATAATAATTTGGCAGAATCAAGATCAGGACTGTCTGCAAGTTTTTTGCGCATGATTATTACTAACTGCCTGCTTTTTGATTGTATGGCTGATAACTTTTGAACCACATCAAAGTGATTATCAAGCACTGTTTTTTGTGCCCTAATATTTGTGTTAAATGCCATTGTTAGTAACATAACAACAATGGTCGTGTGAAGCATTTTTTTCATGTAATTATTTTTATTTGTTCATAATAAAAACCCAGTTGCTGCCATCATAGTCAGCCTGCGATATTTTATAGCCGCTAATGTCTTTTTCTATCATTTCATTTAGCGGAAAAGTACTTTTCATTCCCTTCCCATGAACAGTTCTTGGTATTGTTCCATCATATTTTTGCAGTACTGTTACCCAATTGTTTTGAAGGTATTTACACATCGTGATCTTGTATCCTTCCTTCATAGTTAAAAGTGAAGTTTTATTATAAGGGAATTCAGTATCAAAACTTATAACCTGTTTAATGCATTTTCGGCTGTTGGATGAATCCAGGGCTGCAGTCCATTTGCCCTGTCCATATGCCAGATCATCTAACATTAAACCTAATGAAAATAAGGAATCTAAAATTACGGGCGTTAGTTCATTAAATTGTTGCAATGCCTGGTGTTTTTTGTTGCTGCTGTCTTCAAATATCACCAGCCATTTTTTATCTGCATAATCAATTGATTTTACCACCCGGTTTTGCTCCTTCATTTTCATGATATTATAGAATGGCAATTCTTTATCTATAGCAAAGTCACGATATACTGCAACGCTGTCTTTAGTAAAAAACACGTACCAGTCGTTGTTTACAAAAACGATTTTCTGTATAGTCTGCCTGTTTTTACCAAACTGCTTTAGGCTGTCTGTTGAATGCACAATAGCAATGCCGTTGTGTTCCATAGAAAGATCGCTAAGCGTTAAATTTATTATCGGTTTTTCTTTTTTGATAATCGCTTCTGAATAACCTTTTTCAATGGCATCCAGCCGTTTGTCTTTTGAAGGGTGATCTGAATAAGTATCATCAACAGGTTGATCGATTAATTGCATGGCAGATTGAGCTTCTTCCAGTGTAGCACCCAATGATGCGCAAATTCTTCCCGACCATTCATCTGCTTCCAATTCATACATCCTGCGTTTTTCCAGTTTGGTATTTACCTGGTAAGTATGGTAATTTAAATGATGCAACACCTCATGGGCGAAAATGCTTAGGTATGCCCAGTTGGTATGTGTTTTACTGGTAAGGTCGTTAATAAATTCTTTATCGTAAATAATATACCGAAATCCATCGGGGCCAATTGTGGCAACACAATTTTTTATGCCATTGCAGGGTTGTAAAATAAAATTTGGCCGAAGGCCAACTACAGATAGTACTCTAAGTAAAATTTCATTGGCCTCTTTATTCTCATCAAGTAATGAGTAACTTTTTAACTCAGTACAAATGCTATCTCCAACTTTGCTTTCGCCGTAATAACAAGCAAATGGCGACTTAAGCAATGCATCTTGTGCCAATGAAGTGACCGACATCAGTAATACCGGAAGTATTAATTTAAAAACAAGACTCATCTAAAAAAATTAAACTAATAAAACTGCTGCCACGCGGGATGGTGCCAGGGTCAGCGGAGACACAATTATAAAAGACAGTTGAAATAGCATTAAATCTACAGGCAAGCTACTATAAATAAATCTATTTGAATTATATGGTGTAATTGTTTGAAAAAACATGTTATAAGCTCAAAGTCTCCCCGTTTTTGCGGAAGCTCTTTGGCAGGCACCCAGTGTTATTTTAGGTAATATGGTTAATCATTTATTTATTTAAGCTTTTGATATCAGCCCCAAACGCCTAAAGCCTTTATTTTGCGGTTTTACCGAAAAGTGGCAAATGCATTCATTCATGAATAATTTATTTCAGGCTTTAATATTTTCCCCTTTATTTTTTTCATGCAACAGCGATACCATTGCAGGTAAACCACCGGTAAAACATGCAGCCTACCGGGTTCTTGATGCCGATGAGCTTACAAATTACAATGCATCATTGTCCATTTTTTTTGATTCTCTTTTATTGCGGTCCGGTTTTTCAGGAGGCATACTGGTGGCTAAAAATGGCCAGGTTTTGTACGAGCATTACCAGGGGTATTCCGATGCATATATGGCTGATTCAATTACTGATGCCACGCCTTTTCATGTAGCAAGCACATCCAAAACTTTTACCAGCACGGCCATCATGCAATTGGTGGAAGCTGGCAAAGTAAAGCTCGACGATTCGTTGGAGACTTACTTTCCGGCATTTCCTTACCCGGGAATCACTGTACGAAACCTGCTTAGTCATAGCAGTGGCATACCGTATTATGCCAATTTTTTTGAAAAGTACAAGTGGGACAGAAAGAAGGTTGCAACCAATGCCGATGTGTTGTATATGTTGTATGCCAACCGGCCACCGCTTGAATTTACAACCGGTTCAAGGTTCAGGTATTGCAATACAAATTTTGTTTTGCTGGCATTAATAGTAGAGAAAGCTTCAGGCTGTTTCTTTCCTGATTACGTTAAAGATTCCATTTTCACCAGGTGTGGAATGTCCAACAGCTATATCGTAAGTCAGCATACACCAGAAAAGTTTTTGCCATCCTGGAAACCGGGAAACCGCATTTGTCAGTTTGATTATTTAGATGGTATTTATGGCGATAAAAATGTGTTTACCACCTGCCGCGACATGCTAAAATACGATAGTAGTATCCGGGAGAATGTGCTGCTTCACCAATCTTCCTACGAACAGGTTTGGACGCCTTATTTTAAAGATTTTCACTATCATGATTCGTCGGAATATTACGGGCTTGGCTGGCGGTTGAAGATTTTTCCGGACAGTTTAAAAATACCGTATCATAACGGATGGTGGCATGGCAATAATTCGGTGTTTCAAAGAGTAATTGCCGATACGGCCGTAATTATAGTAACGGGAAACCACTTTGCAACACGTATTTACCAGTCAGCCAAAGCTGCCAACGTTTTCAGGACTTATTATACTATGCCTATTGTAGATGATGAATCTCCGGCAGATATACAGGAACCTATTAGCGCTGTTAAGCGTAAATCTGTTGTATCTTCCGTCAGGCGTTCAGCGGTTAAAAAGAATCTCTCTGTTTCGCGTAAGCGTAAACGATGAATATTTTAAA
>JBKJNG010000292.1:0-2522 GCA_046596065.1 Phnomibacter sp.
CTTAAACGGAATTGCTTCATCAAACTATCTATCTCTGCAGATGCTTCATTCAGCCTGTTTTCAAACCAATCAAAAGCAAAATTACCCGTAGCTTTTTGATCATGGCTCGCAGCTTGCCTGCCTTCCCACATCTTCAATAATTTCAATGCATTCCACATTTTATTATTGAAGTTTCTGCCCTGTTCCAATGCGCTTTCATCAAACATTAAATCATTGCCGGCAGGGGAGGAAACCAATATCCCAAATCTTACAGCATCGGCACCATAAGTCTCAATCAGCGCCAGCAAATCTGGCGAGTTGCCTAATTGTTTGCTCATCTTTCTTCCCAGCTTATCCCGCACCATGCCGGTGAAATAAACATCTTTAAAAGGCTGTTGACCGGTGTATTCGTAACCGGCCATTATCATTCTTGCCACCCAAAAGAAAATAATATCCTGGCCGGTAACAAGTGTGGTTGAGGGATAATAATAATTTATATCCGCGTTACCCGGATGACTGATTCCCTTAAAAACTTCCATGGGCCAAAGCCAGGAAGAAAACCAGGTGTCGAGTACGTCGTCGTCCTGTTTGAGATCTTCAAACGTGAAACGTGAAACATCAAAGCTGTCCCCTGTTTTACTTTTCACGTTTAACTTTTCACCAATACATTGCTGCCATGCTTCTTCTTTTGTTGCGGCTACCAAGTATTTACCATCCGGTAAATACCAGGCTGGTATTCGCTGTCCCCACCAAAGCTGCCGGCTGATACACCAGTCTTTTATATTGTTTAACCAGTGGCTGTAGGTATTTTTTAATTTGGCAGGATGGAATTGAATGTTATCATTCATTACTGATCGCAAAACTTCCGGGTTCCTTTCAAGGAACTTTTGCATATCAATAAACCACTGTAAGGAAAGCTTGCTTTCAATAACAGCACCTGTTCTTTCGCTGGTGCCAACCTGGCCTTTATAGTCTTCTATCTTTTCAATTTGACCAAGCGCGGCAATATCTCTTGCAATCCTGTTCCTGAGTTCAAACCGATCAACACCGTTATAAGACGTAACCAGTTCGGATGGCTGATCTTCCATTAATTCCACGGATGTGAATTTACCATTCACATCCAGCGTATCCAATGCTTTTAAACCATGTTTTAAGCCCAGCATATTATCATTCTTATCATGCGCCGGCGTTACTTTTAAAGCACCTGTACCAAAATCAGCGGTTACGTATTCATCAGCTATAATTGGAATTTTACGATTAATTATAGGCACGATTACTTCTTTGCCAACATACTTACTATAACGTTCATCCAGTGGATTCACGCAAATAGCAACATCACCCAAAATTGTTTCAGGACGGGTTGTTGCCACGGTAATTCCTTTGCCATGACTGTCATCAGCAAACTTGTAAGTAACGTAGTATAGTTTTGAATCAATGTCTTTAAAAATCACTTCTTCATCACTTAGCGCTGTTAGACTTGCAGGATCCCAGTTTACCATTCTTTTTCCGCGGTAAATAAGACCTTTATTATAGAGATCAATAAAAACTTTGATGACACTTTTATAGTATTCATCGTCCATGGTAAACGATGTACGGTTCCAATCTAAACTGCAGCCCAGTTTTTTCAATTGCTGCAGAATGATGCCGCCATATTTTTCTTTCCACTCCCAGGCATACGCTAAAAATTCATCTCTTGTTAAGGATGATTTGGCGATTCCTCTTTCGCGTAGCATCTGTACCACTTTGGCTTCGGTAGCAATGCTTGCATGATCGGTACCCGGAACCCAAGAGGCATTTTTGCCCTGCATACGAGCCCGGCGAATAAGTATATCCTGAATGGTACTATTAAGACAATGCCCCATATGCAGCACACCTGTAACATTTGGCGGCGGAATTACAACGGTGTATGGCTCCCGTTCATCGGGCGTACTGTTGAAATACCCTTTATTAAGCCAATGCTTGTACCAATTTGTCTCTGCCTGCTGATGTTCAAAATTTTTACTGAGTTCCATATACCATGTTGTAGCAATTCATCTGATGCAATGAATTTTCGCCTTATTTTGGGAGCGCAAAAATAGGCAAATGGAAGTTGCGGCTTTTTGAAAAGGATAGAAATGGCTGTGCCACTAACACAATAATGTTCACGAAAAAGAATAAACATTCGTATCAATTCGAGGATTCGTGGCGATAAGCAGGCATTTATATTGGAACAAACTTGTTTAATGTTTCCCTAAGTTTCCAACTACTTACCATATAATATGTGTCCAGCTGAATATTGAAAATTATAAGTTGAACCCGTCCGAATGTATTTTTGCAAATCCTTGCCAGAAATGTCTAAATGGTTCGATGACATTTGAATATCACAACGAACTATTTCAAATTTATTTTTACTGCTTCAGCCTTTACCCTTACTTTTGCGGCCCCAAAAAGTTCTTTTTAATCCGTTGAAGTGAATGCCTTAACGGACTGGAATTGGGAGATCGGCTAAAATGGCTGATCGTTATCACCAAAAAAAATTAAATAATGGCAAAAGAAATTAGCAC
>JBKJNG010000560.1:0-7839 GCA_046596065.1 Phnomibacter sp.
CCAAGAATGTACGCAAACACTAACGGCGCAACAATCGTCGCATCCGATTCAATGATAAATTTTGGTGTATGAATATCTAATTTACCCCATGTAATTTTTTCGTTTGGTACTGCCCCGCTATACGATCCATAGGAAGTTGTACTATCGCTTACCTGGCAGAAATAATTCCAGAAAGGCACGTCATGCCACTCCAGGTCCTGGTACATCATTGGTACAACGCATATAGGGAAATCGCCTGCTATGCCACCACCAATCTGGAAAAAACCAACGCCCTTTCCAATGCTGTTGTTGCGGTACCAATCGGCCAGCCAAACCATGTATTCAATACCACTTTTCATGGTGCTTGCCTGTAATTCGTTTTTAATAATATAACTGGCAAATATGTTACCCATGGTGCTGTCTTCCCAACCCGGCACCACAATGGGAATATTCTTTTTTGCCGCGGCCAGCATCCAGCTGTTTTTAGGATCAATTTCATAGTGTTGTTCCAGCACACCGCTTAACAACATTTTGTACATATACTCATGCGGAAAATAGCGTTCACCGGCAGTTTCCGCATCTTTCCAAACCTTATAAATATGCTGTTGAATACGGCGGAATGCTTCCTCTTCCGGAATGCAGGTATCGGTAACACGGTTGTAATGATTTTCCAATAAATCCCATTCTTCTTGTGGGCTAAGGTCGCGGTAGTTGGGAACTCTTTTATAATGGCTATGCGCTACAAGATTCATTACATCTTCTTCAAGGTTAGCACCTGTGCAACTAATAATGGCAATTTTATCCTGCCTTATCATTTCGGCAAGTGATATACCAAGTTCTGCAGTACTCATAGCACCGGCAAGACTCACCAGCATTTTTCCGCCTTCCAGCAAATGCGTTTCATATCCTTTAGCAGCATCTACCAAGGCGGCTGCATTAAAATGACGGTAGTGGTGCGTAATAAATTCACTAACTGGTCCTTTACTCATACATCTGATTTTTTAGCTGCGCAAAAATATATTTTTCTTACTGCCATTGCTATTAATAAAAAAGCACCCTTCCGGATGCTTAATAATACTGTTTAAAGATTGGCCTTGTTTTATATTTTCCAATCGGTAAACGCTATTTACTTCATAAACGATATATGGCTTTTTCGCCCAATTATGGCTTTACATAATACCTTGTAATGGTTCCAAACGAATTGCCTTTCCAAATTTTTCTTTCATTGTTCTGGCTGGTTTCAATAAACCAGGATTTTTCAGTTGGTGAACTCATTTCAAAAACGGTTTCAATTTTTGTGCCTGGTAATTTATTCTGCATGGCCACTTTTAGGTTTTTTGGAAGTTCATCGAAGGACATGGATTTGGTAGATGCCACGTAATTGCCGTTCTCGTCAAAATAGGCGCAAATCTGTTCGTCGTCCATTACAAAATCAGCCTTCGTCATATTGTTCATGGCGCTGCTCCATTTTACGTTTTCTATACTACCAAACTCGGCTTGAAAATTTTGGCTTAGGCGATAACTGGCTACGTTTTTCTCTTTGGTTCCGCTGGCAGAGGCAAATAAAGTGATGGCTAAGAATGCTGATAAAAAGAATGATTTCATGGCTGTCGATTTAAGTGGTGAACTGTAGTTGTTTGATAAATCAAATCTATTAACAGAAGCCATGATTTTGCAAGCGGATAGGGATGATCGGAGCGCCAGGCATCTCCTCTTATGATGAATGGAGAGAGGTAAGGCCTTCTATCTACGAAAAAATTCGTTTATGCTGCATGTTTGTCGACCTGTAATCAATTGTTAATAAAAAATAAATTATGGATGATTAGCCGTTAAATTTTTATTTCGGTGCATTGGTTGGGATATGTGGTAATTAGAAACCGAAAAGAACGGTGGTGGTGGGGTAGTTGTTTTACGCTATTGATTTAATAGAAACGCAAATGCTAATAGCACAGCTGTAATAACGAGGATGATGACAATCTCCTTTACTACCGATTTAAATATCGTTATCCACTTACTCATGTGCCGGTGCCCCGGGTTTTGCATGCCCTAAAACTATTACAAATCATCACCGATAAATAGGTAGATTGATTGAAGGGGAAGAGATAATTAGTAAATGGGAATTAATTTGCCATACCCCTACAGTAAGGCGTTGCTACTGACAACCAATTACTTAAAGAAGTACTGTTTTACTTTAGGGTAAACAAAGCAAGCAGGCAGATCCTTACATAGTTACTTGTTGAAATTCAGGCAATTCTTTACTGTTGTGATTTATATTTTGAAGTGTCAATCCCCGTGGGTGCCTGAATTTGTGAAACATGTGTGAGCGTATTAATTAATTTGCAACAAACGGGGGCTATATGAATTACCTGGCACATGCATATTTATCTTTCGGCAATCCTGCATGGGTTACGGGTAACCTTATAAGTGATTACGTAAAAGGCCGCAAACGGTACGATTACCCTTTGGATATTCAGCAGGGTATATCATTGCACCGGGCGATTGATGAATACACCGATTCGCATGAGGGGATAAAAGCCGCAAAAGAAATATTCAGGCCGCATTATCGTTTGTATTCGGGCGCTTTTGTAGATGTGGTGTACGACCATTTTTTGGCGAATGATCCTTTACAATTTGAAAATGAAGCCTCGCTTGCAAACTTTGCAACCACCGTTTACGAGGCGCTGTTACAGCATTATCCTTTTTTGCCAACTGCGTTACACGGTATGTTCAATCGTATGCGGCAGCAAAACTGGCTGTACAATTATCGTTTCAACTGGGGCATGGAACGAAGTTTTAGCGGGCTGGTATACCGAAGCAAATACATGGAAGAATCCGCGACCGCTTTTGTACTTTTTGAAAAGAACTACGAAGCATTGCACGAAAGTTATGATGCTTTTTTTCCGGACTTATTGGCTTTTGCAAAACGCTTTACCATTCAAAATAATTTTTAAATGGTAGGGCTAAAGCTTTTTTCAAAATTATATTTGCCGAAAATTAACCCGGAATATAAATATGCGTTACATCATTGTAGTTTTTATTGCACTATGCATTAGTTGTTTTTCGTTTGGGCAAATGAATGTTACAGAACCCGACAAATCCCCATTGGACATGAGTTATAGCCCACAGGGTTTTCCTATTATTAAATTTCAAAACAAACAGGCCGATGCAAAACCCAATGCAAGGTTGGTGTATAGCCGGCCGCAGGTAAAAGGCCGCACTATTTTTGGAGAGGAAGTTAAATACAATGAGGTATGGCGTTTGGGTGCCAATGAATCAACTGAAATTGATTTTTATAAAAACGCGGTAATTGGTGGAAGAAAAATTGGTAAGGGCCGTTATACCATGTATTGCATTCCCGAAGAAAACCGGTGGACGTTCATTATTAACAAAGATACCGATTCGTGGGGTGGATTTAGTTACAGCGAATCGATGGATGTATTGCGAACAACGGTACCTGTAATAAAAAATGAAACTCCGGTTGAATACCTTACCATGTATTTCGACAATGCCAATAACCTTGTAGTAATGTGGGCCGATGTAAAAGTTAACCTGCCGATACAGTTTGCTGCAAAATAGAGTGATGGTAATAATGTGTAAACTGTTTCACAGGTATATGTTCCTGTTATAGTACAAACATCATGAAATTGTGCATTAGCCCGAAGAGCCTGTCCAGTACTTTAGTCGGGGGCTAGAATGTAAATAACACCGGGTAAAATCCGGGGTGAGTAGAAAACGGCAAATCAACCCTTAAAGGGTTGAATAGAATCATTGCACATTTTTATCCTGCGTAAAGCATAATAAAAAAAAGCATGCAAGCATTCAGGCACTCTCTCTTACACAAACACAATAACAAGCAAGGTAATATTGCATCAAACAAATTAATATGAGCAACGATAAAAGCAATTATAAACTGGCAACAAAATTTATACATGCCGGTGCCGAGCCCGATCCATCTACAGGTGCAATTATGACGCCTATTTATCAAACAAGTACCTATGTGCAGGAGGCGCCGGGCAAGCATAAGGGTTACGAATATGCACGCAGTCAAAACCCTACAAGGTTTGCATTGGAAAGAGCATTTGCCGAAATTGAAAATGCAAAACATGGCCTTGCATTTAGCAGTGGGGTAGCGGCTACCGATGCGGTTATAAAACTGTTGGCACCCGGCGATGAAGTAATTGCAGCCAACGATATGTATGGTGGCACTTATCGTTTATTCACCAAAGTGTTTGAAAAATTTGGCATCAAATTTATTTATGTTGATACCACCAATGCAGCAAATATTGAGCAGCTTATTACCGGTAAAACAAAATTGATCTGGATTGAAACGCCAACTAATCCATTAATGAACATTACAGATATTGCCGCGGTTAGTGCTATTGCAAAAGGCAAAAATATTTTGGTTTGTGTTGATAATACTTTTGCATCGCCCTACTTACAAAACCCGCTCGATTTTGGTGCTGATATTGTAATGCACAGTGCCACAAAATATTTGGGTGGTCATAGCGATGTTATACAGGGTTGCCTGATGATGAATGATCAAAAACTTCGGGACGATTTATATTTCATACAAAAAAGTTGTGGCGCAGTGCCCGGCCCGCAGGATTGTTTTTTAGTACTGCGGGGTATAAAAACTTTGCATGTGCGCATGCAACGCCATTGCGACAACGGCGCTAAAATTGCGCATTGGTTACGCAACCACGATAAGGTAAAAAAAGTGTACTGGTGTGGTTTTGAAGACCATGCAGGTTATGCTGTTGCAAGCAAGCAAATGCGTGACTTTGGCGGCATGATGAGTTTTGAATTAAAGGATGATAGTGCAGCGGCTACCAACAAATTATTAAGTAGTACCAAATTGTTTGCACTGGCTGAAAGTCTTGGTGGCGTGGAGTCATTAATTAATCACCCCGCGAGTATGACGCATGCCAGCATACCGAGGGAGGAGCGCATTAAGAACGGTCTTTCCGATGCATTGATAAGATTGAGTGTTGGTATAGAAGATGTGGATGACCTGATTGCAGATTTACAGCAGGCCATTGGATAAATTATTGAAATTGTTCCCGTATATAAAGCGGGGATTTTTTATGAATAATATCATCATTGAAGTATTGGGATGGATTGGTTCTGTATTAATTGTTGGCGCTTACTTTATGAACATTCGCGGTAAATGGAAAGCATCTGAACCCCTATACATTTGGTTCAACTTCATTGGCGGAGTTTTCTTTGTGATCAACACAATTTATCATGCGGCTTATCCATCTGCTATTGTAAATGTTATATGGGTTATAATAGCCATTGCAGCCCTGTTGCGGCGTAAGTAATGTATTGGAATATATAATCAGTTCCGGGTAGTTTAAGCAAGTATGCTTCCGGGGTTTGTAATTAAGTTTGCAACATAATGGAGTACGCAGATCCCGGAAGTTTTTCCAACAAAAAAGATTTTTTCGATAGTAAGGTAGCTGCATACAATAGTCCCGCATTTATAAAGGACGACCCTGTTTGCATACCGCACTTATTTACAAAAAAGCAGGACATAGAAATAGCCGCATTTTTTGCCGCCATCTTCGCTTGGGGAAATCGTACTACTATTATTCAAAAAAGCAAAGAGCTAATGCAGCGTATGGATATGAGTCCGCATGCATTTGTGCTTGAAATGGAACCACAAAAATTGCAGGCGTTAAAAGGGTTTAAACATCGTACGTTTAAAGAGGATGACCTGTATTATTTCATTGAATTTTTACATGCGCATTATTCAAATTACAAATCGCTGGAAGATGCGTTTACAAAAGATGCCGCAAAAAGTCCTGCTGTAAATGGCGGTTATGCCGGCAGTTGTTTGTTTGCTTTTCGGCGTTATTTTTTTGCCGGTGAACATTTAAAAAGAACAGAGAAACATATAGCCTCACCCGAATGGAACAGCAGTTGCAAACGACTGAATATGTTTTTAAGGTGGATGGTTCGGAACGATAAAAAAGGTGTTGACTTTGGCATCTGGAAAAAAATAAAACCATCGCAACTTATTTGCCCGATAGACCTGCATGTAGCACGTGTAGCAAAGCGTTTTAATTTATTGCACCGCCCGCAAACCGACTGGCAGGCTGCATTGGAATTAACCGAATACCTGCGAAAATTTGATCCGCTGGACCCGGTCAAATACGATTTTGCTTTGTTTGGATTGGGCGTGATTGAGAATTACTGATAGTATCCTGTATTGACTGCAATAATCATACTGGGAGATTAAGAAAACGAGGTTGGGAATCGTTGCCCGTTTATTAAGAAAAAGGAACTGCATAATTTAATGTACTGCTGAGAGGCGCAGATCATCGCTTTTAAAAGGTGAGGCTGTCTGTTTGATAGCAGGTCGTTGTTTAGAGATCTGCTTTTGTAATTATTAGAACAATATAATTACAAACAAGGGAATTAAAATTAGACTAGCAGAAACAATTTGCCAAATAGTTTTCTTTAAAACCGGAAGTTCACGGTAGTTATCAATAATCTTATTTTTTCTATTTCGATTGGATAGAAAATATTTATACCTAATGAATATCATTGTTGTAATTAACAAAATCTGACTGCATAATACAAAGTACATAGCTTGAAAATATTCAATTCTTGTTTTATTAATTCTCCTGAATTTTAAAAGTCCGAAATAATATGCTGCAAAGAGTCTGTCAAAAATAATCATAAACTGTTTTTATATTTAAAACCTGCATGATTACGGTTTTCAATAATGGCGTCTAACATCCCTATTGTGCTTTTCGTCAGTGATTTGCAATGTACAGAATGTATAATCTATTACTAACCAAGCGAACAACTGCTCAATGATGCTGCAACTGTCGAAATACGGCTTCTGTCCACCCCGATAGTTCAAAACCATGTTAGCGGTATGGCGTTCGGTAACCTTCAAAACATATCGTTAGTTATTTTGTAGTCCTCGCACCCATTTTTTCGCCAAGCTTTTCAAATTCTATATCATTTGGTTCCCACAGTTCAATTTTGTTGCCTTCTATATCCATTACATGAACAAATTTTCCGTATTCAACTGTTTCAATTTTATCCATTATTGTTACACTGTCTTTTCTAAGCTGTTCAACCAGCCCTTCCAAATTTTCAACTCTATAGTTAATCATAAAGTCTCTTGTTGAAGGTTCAAAGTATTTTGTTTTTTCGGAAAACGGGCTCCACTGAGTGAATCCCTTTTTTGTCGTGTCTGCACCTTGTCTCCATTCAAAAACAGCCCCATACTGGTTAGTATTTAAACCAAGATGAGTTGCATACCATTCTCTCACTTTTTTAGGATCCTTACACTTAAAAAAGATTCCACCAATACCCGTTGCCCTTTTTAACGACGGCTGGTCGTCAGTAATTTTTATAATAAGCGACTTGAAAGCGAAACCAAGGCCGAATGTTACAACAAGTGCCAGCGTGATTAATATTCTTTTTTTCATTTTTTCTTATGGTTGAAGATTTATTGGATGTGTTGTTTTTTACGCATATGGATAGTGTGCAGGCTTTTCGTTTCTGGAAGCTTTCTGCCTTTATAAACATAGATTGATTTATAGAATTACAGATGCTTGTAACATGTAGCCAGCTCACTTGCACAAACTCAATGTGTGTGTGTGTCCAGCGAAGTAGTTAGCGTGATGGGAGTAGGCCTCCCGGTAGGAGAAGTGGAGCAACCTTCACCATTAAACCGGCTGCATGCTGCTGCCCGATTAGTTGGGTGGTGGTGAACGATGCAAACAGGTGTGTCTGTAAGAGTCGAACGCATTGTGAAGCGGCTGTGAGGTCTCGACAATTGCTACCGATGCAAAAAGAACTATACACTGGCACTTTACCATTTAGAGTAAGTGTCTGCGA
>JBKJNG010000562.1:0-6246 GCA_046596065.1 Phnomibacter sp.
CATGCTGATCACACTGCGGGATACGCCGGGGTAAGCGGCGAATTCCTGCTGACTGAGCTGTAGGTTGGTTCCTGTTGGGTTTTATTTTCTCACTGTTTGTCTATTTTAACCTGGTGAATCTGTTCGCTAACCGGCGTAGAAAATGTTTTGTCACGGAATACTAAGTGTAAAAGACTCCACTGCTTAAAAAATGGAAACCGGTAACCTGAAAATATTTTGTGTCAACCCATAAGATTTCCACCCGATTGACACACATCAATACCCAAAATGTTTCGAACTACTCAATTAGAAATAATTTGTCCTGGTTTGCCTCCGTAATTTCGATAGGTTCTCTTTTACCTTTTCTTAATAGCTTTGTGCCAACTGGAAAGTACTCCGTGTGCGTTTCTCCAGGGTTGATAGTAAAACCATAAGTCCCGCCAGGATAATACATCACTCTAAACCTTACGGCCCATGCAGTTATGTTCTGAATTTTTGAGTATACCCTTGGTTTTATAACGCCCTTATTTGTTGGGATTTTAGCCAAGGCGGCTCGGCTAAGTATAGCAGAGTCCAAAATCTTTGCATTACCAGATTGTATAGAATTTTTTGCTGACTGGGCCTTCCCATAGTTTCTTACATATCCATTTCCTGTTGCGACTACTAAGAATTCTTCAGCTGCGTTCAGACTAATGTTGCCATTCCCGCTTGAACGGACTTTTACCTTTTCGGCCATTAGGTTTTGCGCCAATATATTCCCATTACCTGATTTTACAATGTCAAGATTTGATACTTGTCCTGTAAGTGTCAAACTCCCATTTCCGCTATTGTTTGCTTTTAGCGCAGCCGACCTTACGCCCGTGACGTTTACATTACTGTTTCCACGATGGGAGAGAGAAAGTAGATCCGGCATAGTGATCATTATCTTAATATTGGTCTTCTCCACGTATAGTTTGTTGTCCCTATTACCCAAAAATTTCATCTCAAGAACCTTTTCTCTTTGGTTAACCTCAAGCAGTTTGGCGAGGTTATCATCAACCACGACACTTACGGAATAACTTTTTCCAGTTTGCACCAAGATTTCGCCGTCCAAGTCTTCAAACTTAAGGCTATTAAAATCTGTGTTAACAAATTTTTTCTGAATTGTTTTGCCAGATCCCACGAGTGCTTGAGACAAAGCTAATCGTGGTATGGAAAGAATGGTTAAAAAGAGTAAAACCGCTGTTGCTTTTTTCATAAATCTTTTATTTAGAACTCACATCATTGTGAATTCTAAATAAAAGTCGGGTAACGATTTGGGTTTGAAGTCTCAAATTATGATTCGAACCTAAAGAAAATGGTACCAAATCAACAATCAAATTTATGTTCATGGTTCTTTCAAACTCAAAATATAGTTTTTCGGACTCAGCCCCGTCGATTTCTTGAAAGATCTGTTAAAGGTGGTTTTAGAATTAAATCCACAATCTACAGCGATACCAAAAATTGTATGGGTTTTGTAAACTCCCTGTTCCAATAAATCTTTTACAGCTTCAACCCGGTATTGGTTAATGAAGTCGTTGAAGTTTTGATGATATCCCTGGTTTATCACTTTAGATACTACAGAAGGGTTTGACTTTAAAAGCTTTGCAACCTGAGTTAATGTCAATTCGGGATCTTTAAAAATATTATCGTGATTTAGTAGGTATTCTATTTTCGTTTTCCAAGACGCTAGGAAATTATCATCCTCCTGGATGTCAGTTATATAATCATTGATCTCAATTATGGCGATATTTTCTAAAGAACTGTCATCAGTCGGCTCTGGCTTTAACGGGCTGTGCAGTAAAAGGGTCGGCTGGTAACTGAGCAGATTCAATCTAAAAGGTATTTTAGCCTCCACAGAATTTGAATAACCTTTAATAGCTACATAATAATAAATTATTGCAAAAGAAAAGTATTGCCACCATGGTCCTATATATTTCATTTTTGCAAAAAACGGTATAAAAGAGGCTGAGAAAAAAATGATCTGAATAATCACAATGGCCAGAAAACTGTAGAGAAAATTTCGCATCCATTGGAAGACTAATATCTCGGCAAAACTTACAACTTGCAACATCAATTTCTTATATAGATTGAAATACCTGATGCAAATGAAAAAGTAAACGAGCATTGATAACAATCCCGTGAGTTGATACCATGTTGCAAAATCTTTGTCTTCACCATCTTCAAGAAAATAGTACTCATTAAGTATGATCTTGTCTACTATGAAAACGAGCAGACTTCCTACAATATATAGGGTTCCAGGTATTAAATGTAAAAGGTGATACTTTCTGAATTGAAAGGAAGGATTTAGCAACGTTTGGACATAAAAAAACGTTATGGGACCGATGAAGTACAAATGTTGTAAGGGTAAATATAAAAGTAGATCACGATATGGCTGGTTATCATACCAGCCGGCAAATCCAAGCATCCATGGCGAGATTTGAAGACTACATAATAGAAGGAAACAACCAAGCACTTTGTCAGACAAGGACTTTTTTTCTCCGGCCCGCCAGAACAGTAAAGTTGAATAGACAAGGCCATGAACGAAAAAAATAAGAAGCAAGGAACTGTAAAAATTGAATTCAAAAAGCATAAGTTAAATATATAAAAAAATTTAGGTAATGGTGTTGATATGATAGAAAAATCTGTTTCCCCGAAAAACAATTATCAGATGATTAGACAGCTGCGACGGTGCGGAAACAGATACCTTTTTAAACATCGCTAAATTAGCAGGAATAGGTAAATTAATGATAAAGAGTTTTCAACACAGGAACTGGTTGTGGTGGTGGATTTGCTATGGTAAAATTCTTAAAATTCACTTCACTCTGATTCCTTTTTTAATTTGAAAAATTAGCTATATGCAGAAGCGAGCAAATGTTGTCTGTAACATTCGTAATTAATTTTCCTCAAGCAATTTATAAAAACTGCATGATGTCTGTTTCAGTTCTTTCAGCGATTTCAAAATATTTAACTACGATCTGTGTGCGCTCATTTTTTTAAGGTTGATTTAAATTTTGGGGTATCTCCAGGATTTGTTGGAAGAATTGTTGAGGGTCGGAAACGCAGCTCAACTTATTAATTAGTCACCCTGTAAATTTCGCCGTATATCTCGTCATTCTTTTATCCTAAACTTTGGTAAGCTCCAAAAGCAAAAGTCTTTTTCTGGGAGGGGAATGTTCGAGGTCTTTCCAATAGTTTTGTATATTTAGCTGCTTTTATTAACTTCCATTGTATGGTCGAAGATCCTTATGAAAGCAGACTTTCACGTCCGGTTCTGTTAGTACGAAAGAGTTAATCAATGTTGAGTAAATCGCCTAGGATATTATCAACCCAGTCTCGCGAGTGGTTTGATTAAGCCTTTTAGGTTTCGCCATTTGTTTTGTCAAAATTCAGAGCTAATTTTAATTGGGCTGCAACTCAATAATGCCTTGTTAAGTTTTTGTTCGAATGCTTAGGCAATATTATAATGAAAAAGTTTGGATGGTTTCATCTACCATGAATTTTGTTTTGTTAAGCAGGCTTAGGGTTAAACCGCCAAATTATTTTTCGGGCACTGCTCCATTTTATTTGCCAAAGTCTCCAAAGATTTGGTGTCGGAATTAGGAGCCGATGCTTTTTAGCATTTCAGGATGCTCTTTACATTCTAAGATCTTTTAGTCCTCAATGCAGGATTTGAGATTATTTATGACCTCTGAAGTGTGTCTCTTACTCACCTCGCAGCAGTTTTTTAACGCCAGGCTGCCTAAACTTGTTGAGAGTTAATTTGATAACCGGGTAGCGGAAAAGTTCAATCAGCTAAGCTATCCTCCCTAAGCATTTTTAATAATCTAAAAATTTAATAGCCGGTTGGCTTTTGAGATAAAGGAAGGAATATTGTTTTGCCATCTATTCTCGCAAGGCCCAGTGCCATCTGCTAAATGTCTCCCACGAAATTCGCTGCTCTCGGCTCATAATTGTCAGTAACAAGATGGCATCATAATGGAAACCTCCACTAGCTAATTTACGGTTTTCCCTAAAAGAATTGAGAACATGTTCATTGTTCAGATTGATCATTGGTACTACTTTCATTTTAGCAAAATCAATGGTCACAGAATCAATAAATGTCTAAACCCAACTTATAAAATGGCACATTCTACAGAACAAAAATGGTACGTTGTATATACAAGAACTAGACGTGAGAAAAATATAGTAAATGAAATGAATTCATTGGAAACCATGCAGGGGTACACACCCTTAAAGACAACTATTAAGAAACTGAGCGATAGGGTAAAAAAAGTCGATGTTGCTTTATTTTCAAATTATGTATTTGTGCGATCAAGCCTACAGCACAGGTTATCCGTTTTCACGATACCAGGAGTGTTACGTTTTGTTTGTTCAGAGGGTAAACCCATAACAATTGACGATAAGCAAATAGCGCATATAAAACTCCTAGAATCAAATGGCAACGATTTGCAACTTGAGCCCTATTCTTGTATAGGAGCAAAAGTGGTAATTAAAATGGGCATTTTTGCAGGCATTCAGGGTACACTCGTTAAGAAGCTTAATAAAAATCGTTTAATTGTTAAAATACCCCTGTTACATCAGGCTATATCTGTAAATATTACCGATAGTGAATTAGTTTATATTTAGAGCGAGTTCATTTTGAGGGCGAATGAGTATAAGGTTTTCATTCAAGGCATATTTTATCAAACCTATGGTTGACTTCGCACCTGTTTTTTCTTTGAGAGACTGCTTTAATTTTTCTATGCTACTGATACTCATGAACAGATCTCTGGCAATTTCCTGAGTATTTTTTTCCTGCCATAGCAATTCAAATAATCTTTGATGTGTTGAGTTAGTTTTAATTTCTTGTTCTAAATTGTTCACCGTTAATTTTTGGAATGCTTTCCAGTATAAAGTCTGCTTGAGCAAACTATTTTCAAACAATCTGTTTTGGGATACCTGTGCAATTGCATCCCAGAACTCTCTGAGTTCAGCCGATTTCGAAATGTAAGCATGTACTCCCAGGTCGAAGACGCTGTCAATAACTTTCAGGTCAATACACGATGATATTACAATAATCTTAACCTTGGGATATTGACACTTCATAGTCTTAATAATCTCTATACCGCTTATGGTGGGAAGGTAAAGATCTAGAAGTACGATGTCAATCTCAGTAGTAGACAATCTTTCAAAAAGAGTTATTCCGTCGGGGGCATCGAAAGCCACTTCTATGTTCGGCTGTTGCAAAACAATTTCCTTAAATGCTTTTCTAAAGATTGTGTGATCGTCGACAATACAAACTTTTAGTGTCGTTTCCATATTTCGATATTTACAGTTGAAAATTGAATTTTGCTGGATAATTATTTAGGCACAAGGGTCTCTGATAATGATTATGCGTCAGGAGGTGCTTGGGCAATACAAATGTCAAATCATATATGGGCACTCAATAAACAGCATTGTATTGCGAAATACATAAGAGTTGAGAGGGGAAACCCAAAAATTTTAGGTTATACTTTCAAAAACTGACTTCGGATACCAAAGTTAAAATGAATTTGTTCTGGAAACTTTATGGCACGGCTTGTTATGAGTGTCAATACATAATTTGGCACTAAATATTTGTACGAATTCATCATTCAATTTTTGGTCAACGACTTTGAAAATTCTTTAAAAAAAATCAAATCAATTTGCGATTAATTATTTCGCCGGTATTAATAAAAAATGTTCAACAAAAATTTACAAACACCGAGCCGTCTGGTTTGTTCAAAAAAATCAGCATTAAAATTTCAGTAAAATAGAAATTTGAGGAAACCCTCATTTCTTGGAAAAAACTTCGACAATTATTTTAAGCATTATTATTTATAGGTACATTTAGGGCCTACACTATTCATTCTTTTTGTGTCATTCTTTGGCGAAGCCATAGCTAATTGGCACTCAACATTCCACGTTTCTTTTTATTGTCAAGCTTATAGTAAATGCTAAACAGCAACTATTTTAAATTAAAACTTATTTATGATCTATTTATCCGAAGCAGACGTTACTAAACTTGGAAATCAGTGGGAAGACGTTGCTTCCTATATGAAGACAGGCATTGATCTTATTCACAAAAAAGATTTTGTTCAACCTATCAAACCTTACTTACGGTTTGGCGATCCCAAGAACCGAATTATTGCCATGCCTGCATTTGTAGGCGGCGATATAAAAACTTCAGGTATTAAATGGATCGCCAGTTTTCCGGCTAATATTGAGAGGGGCCTGGAAAGAGCCCAT
>JBKJNG010000205.1:0-9452 GCA_046596065.1 Phnomibacter sp.
CATTCACTTTGCCACCATTGCGTTTAATATTTTCAAGCGCATGTTTGTAACCAATTTCGTACACGTCATTCAAACTCATGGTGGTGTATTTAAAATCTATATCCTCTGCCTGTTTCAAACTTCTTTTCCAATAAACAGGTATTTTATCATAGCCCAAAACAGCACCAAGAATTCCTCCAACTGTTGAAGGATTACAATCTGCATCCTGCCCGCAGCGTGTGGCAACTTCCATTGATTTTGTAAAATTTCCACCGCCATACAACAAGCCCATTACCACGTAGGCGGCATTTACTGTTGCATCTATATTAAAAGGTGCAAATACTCCATCCGGGCAACCAATATCATTCGCCCATTTGCGTTGTACATTCAGCCAGGTTTGTTTCCAGTCGTCCGGATATTTTTTATGCCAGTCAATCACATCATGAATGCATTTATAAAATACACTTTTTACAGGTATTGTTTTTAAGCCTTCATTTACAATAAAATTTATATCACTTGATGTAAAAGCAAGTGCATACATAGCACCAACATAAACACCACCGTACCATCCATCTCCATAGTTCATAATATGCCCAATCTTATCACTGATCGCTGATGCAGCGTTGGGCATGGCAGGACTCATCAATCCGGAAAAATCGCTTTCAATCTGGTAATCTATACAATCGGCATGAGGATTATTTTGCCATTCACCACTCTGCGGTGCTTTAATACCATTTAAAATATTATAACGGCCCGATTGGTTTGCATGCCAAAGCATATAACCGGCATTTGCATAGGCATTTGCAAAAGAATCAAGCGGGGCATTTAACCCATACTTTTCAAATACATCTACAAACGTAAGATCCATATACAGATCATCGTACAAGCCTGCATTGAAAAGCATGTTGTGCTTTACCAAACTATCGTTCCAAACAAGCGGCTGATAGTCACCGATAAACGTTCCCTGGAAACGAAATTCGTACGGACCTCCAAACGTAACGCCAATGGTTTGCCCTGCCCACCCACCTTTTATTTTATCTCTCAAAACATCTTTTGAAATGGTGACTATTTTTTGTGCCATCAAAAAATATCCACTACATAATAGATAGGCAATCATTAATACTCTTTTCATACTTTTTTATTTATCGTTATTCTTTCTATAAATAAGGTAGCTATTTATACGGTAGCTATTTGTATTGATAGGCCCCCAAATCTGGTGCGGCATTCACGGGCAAGGTTATTCCTCCAATATCGAAGTTGTACCCTAAAAGTAGCCCCGCCCCAATGGCAGGGCTACCTAAACTTAACTGGTACTTGCTGTTACCTTCTTTATTGATAAATTTTGGATCACTGATTTTTTCGCCACTACCCAATGGTTTTCCCAGTGGATCGGCCGTTGAACCATCGGCACTATAGTACAGGTTGTTCTGGTGAACAACGTTGGCATAATTGCCCACATCGTAAGGCGCTGACTTTAAAACCTGCACCTTATTAGCTACCACGAAAATATTGTTGCGTAGCGTAAAATCGCCGTTACGCATCGTAAACACCGTGTTAACAGAGCCATGATTTGATGGCCTTGTTCTTATTACGGTATTGTTGTCTACCCGTGAACGATTACCTCCCCAATAGAAAATAAATTGCTGGTAATCGTCGCTAAAATTGTAATAAATATTGAGGCTATCACCGGTAACTTTTGATTCAATTTCAACGAAACCCTGGTTGGCAATTGATCGGTTGTGGTGTATTTGCACGTCGTGTATCTTGTTGCCAAAATAGCGGTCCTCCAGTTCTATAAAGCCACCATCCGCACCGTAGTTACCACCAACTTTTACATAATTGCTGCAACTGTTGTAACTAACATCATTAAAGGCATTTCCAATAACAATGCCTATGGGACCCCAATCAGGTTCCGATAAAAACCGGTTACAGTCCCGAAGGGTATTTTTGGTGATAAGTGCATGCTGACCATTTACATAAACACCAATCGGACAGTCGACAAACAGACAGTTTTTGACAGTTAGAAAATCAGATCCGGTTACGCCATAAACAGCACCTACCGATAAAATATCCTTATCGACTTTGCCGGGCGAGTTAGCGCATTTTTCAAAATGTAATCCATCTATGGTAATATGGCTTCCTTTTACCTGGAAAACATTTCCATTTAACAACGAATAATCGGGGTTTGAAAAACCCGGCTGATCGCCCTGACCATATCGGGTAATAACAATTGGATTTTCATCGCTTCCTGAACTTTCGATGGTACACCCACCTGCAAAAGTGGCACCACTGGCAAACTTGACAGAATCTCCCCCCTGTAGGGACAAGCCTGACAGCTTCGCAAGGGTTTTCCATGGAACCGAAGTGCTGGTGCCGCTATTGGTATCATTTCCAGTTTTGGAATCAAAAAAATAGGTTTTATTAATTTTTACGACCACCGTTGGCTGCCTGGCCTCGCAGCCAAAAAGAGCAAGCACAGCCAGCAGCGTAAACAAGATGGAGGTTTTATATTTCATATCTAAAATAGTGATGAGCACCGTAAATAAACAGTGCCCATCTTTTGATCAATAACCGGGGTTCTGTTGCAAATTTGGGTTCTTGTTTATTTCATCCTGGGGAATGGGCAAATAATAGAAAGCAGGCCTCCACTCACGTGTCTCCATATCTTTTACCTCGTAGGTATATTGATTGGGGCCTGTTTCAGTGATGTCCATTTTCTTTATGGGTTCGCCCACTAAAACCTCGGCAACTTTCCATCGGCGAACATCAAAAAAGTATATTTCTTCAAAAGACAGTTCAACTGTTCTTTCGTTACGCAACCTGTCTCTTAACTTAGTTCCAGCCAATGAGGTAGCAAGATCGGGCAAGCCAGCACGGGTACGAACCATATTGATATAATTGCGGCCTTCATCATTATTACCAAGGGCTATTTGCGCCTCTGCATAGTTCAGCAATATTTCCGCATACCGCATTAATATCCAGTTTTCATTGGCCTTATCTGCACCACCAATTGGGTTTGCTTCGCTTATAAACTTGCGGCCGTAGTAACCCGTCATTTGGCCACCTGTAGCATATTGATCAAATTGACCAGGGCCGCTTGCACCGTCAGTAAATGTTTCCACGATTCGACCACGCCACGGCGCACCATTGTACAAAATAGATTTGTAGAACCTTGGATCTCGGTTAACATAAGGATTATTAGGATCGTAACCCGAACCAGCTTCATTGATGGCTTTACCATTGCTCATTTCATACATATCAACCAATTGCTGGCTGGGCCTTAGGGCACCAAATGCTCCCTGGAAACCCTGTGGATTTAACCAATATTCGGCCCCCTGGGTACGAACAGGAAATGCATATTGCAGGTCGAATATTATTTCGGGATTATTATCAATATGAAATGCCTGGTAGTAATCAGGATATAAAGAATAAACACCGAGGTCTATTACTGCTTTGGCGGCGTCGGAAGCAGCTTGCCATTTTGCCATATCGTTATTTTCGTTGTGCAAAGGACTGGCGGCGCTTAATAATATTCTCGACTTTAAGGCCAATGCTGCTCCTTTACTTGCCCTTCCTACATCCGCACCTCCCCATTCTTCGGGCAATAAGGAAGCTGCCTGGTCAAGATCTGCTGCAATAAACTTTACACAATCGTCGTACGAACTGCGGGCCACCATTAAATCATCGGTCAACGCTTGGGGCTTATCAATTAAAGGAACGCCACCAAACAGGTTAATCAGTTCAGTATAGTAATAAGCTCTTAGAAAATAGGCCTGTCCTTTTAATTGGTCTATAGCATCAGGACTACCTTTTAGCGTACCTGTGTTGACCAATACATTGTTTGCAGCCCTTATTTGCTTGTAACATGTGTACCATTCATCCTGAAAGGGTGCGGAAGCTGTACTTACATCACCAACATTCCAACTTTGAGTATCCATCCAATTATGCCCCTGGTCACCTAACTCGGTAGCACAATCCATGTTGCGTTGAATACCTCCGGGTATTGCCGCATAAATATGATTGACATATAAAGTAGCCAGTTTAACATCTGTCCATACCAGCCCTTCGTCTATTTCGCCCAAAGGATTTTTATCCAATACGTTTTTCTCGCAAGAGAACAATAGCATGCTGGATGCAACTATGGAAATTATTTTTAAAAGTTTCATATAGCGATTTTTAGATATCAGGTTAATTAAAACGTTAGATTAATTCCAATGCTTTTTAAATTGGTAACTGGGTAATAATAGGGGTAGCCAGAAGCCGACTCCGGATCAAAGTTTTTCTCTTTTGAAAAAGTTAACAGGTTTGTTCCAGTAACGTATACCCTTAGTTTTGAGATAAAATTGCTTTTAAGGAATTTTTCAGAGAAATTGTATCCCAGTTCAAGATTTTTTAAACGGGCATAGGCTGTTTGATGAAGCCAGAATGTTGACTCTTCCTGCTTATAATTGTAATCGAAAAGCGAAAGCCTTGGGTAGGTTGCATTCGTATTATCGGGTGTCCAGTTATTTTTGATGTAATTTAATGCTGATCCACCATAGTTAAACTCACTGAAAGATTCCCCGGCACGCATGGCATTGTAACCGGAAGCACCCTGCCAAAACATGGTTAAGTCAAAACCTTTCCAACCGAGACCAACGGTTAATCCGTATAAATTTTCTGGTGTGGCGGAACGACCAATTGCCCTAACATCTAAATTATCGATAACGCCATCGTTATTTACATCTTTAAAAATCAACTGTCCAAGTTTGGGGTCCACACCAACAATTTTTGGCAATTCATCAATTTGCTTTTGAGTCTGGTATAAGCCTTCGGCTACATAACCATAAAACTGTCCAATAGGATAACCCGTACGTTGCTGGTAAGATGGTATATTGACAGCCTCGTCTATGAACGTGATCTTATTGCGGGCTAACGTATAGTTAAACGTTGTGTAATAGGAAAAATCGCCACTCTTACCCCTGTAGTTCAAGGTAAACTCAAAGCCATGATTTTTAACGCTGGCAATGTTTTCAACCGGAAGGGATGCGCCAAACGTACCTGGAACCGCCTGGTTTCTCTGGGCCAAAATATTGTTTCTGTTTTCGAAAAACACATCGACGGTACCTGTCAATTTCTCTTTCTTAAGACCGAAGTCGATACCAAAATTGGTTTTCTTAGCTCTCTCCCATGTTACATTCGGATTGGCTAATTCGCCGGAATAAACTGTTTGCACAGGAGTGGCGGTAGAACCGCCAAAAACGTAATTATCATCAAAATAAACCGGAGGCCTGTAAAGGAAACTTCTATAACCAACATTATCATTACCTACCTCTCCGTAGGAAGCCCTCAACTTCAACGTGCTTACCAGGTTAACATTTTGCATAAAATCTTCTCCCTTTATATTCCACCCAACTGCGCCTGCGGGAAAGAAACCGAAACGTTTGCCCGGAGGAAAATTTTGCGAGCCGTTATATCCAAAGCTTCCTTCTATAAAATACCTTTTGTCGAAGCTGTAAGATAACCTGCCGAGGTACCCTTCTCTTCCCGCTTCAGAGGCACCACCATTATTATTAATATTGGTACGTGGCCCAGCAAACAATTGTGGCAATGCCGAAAAAGCATAATCGGTACGTGAGGCATCAAGATTATTGTTGTAGTAAGCGGTTTGAGTATACAAAGCCAACGCAGTTACGTCGCTTTTACCAAAAGTTCTCGAATAGTTCAAATGGGTTTCAAAAGTATTGTTGCTATATTTTGAAAAGCCCTGGTACAGTGCAGGCAGGTTATCTCCGCCATATTCTTCGCCGGTTACACTGTTGTAGGACAGGTAAGGTGTATAAAAGTCATTGTAATTGTAATACCCGAAGTCGTGGGCTGCAATTATTTTAGCCGATAATCCCTTGGTTAAAAAATCAAGCTTTTGATTTACCGTAACAGTTGTTTGCAGGTTAACCGGAAACTCCTGTCTTTTACCTGCCACAGTTAAATCGCCAATTGGGTTTGCTCCCCAAAGCGATGCAAATGTTCCATCCTGGTTTGTGACGGGAAATGCGTTAGGTGGTAAATAAACCACCAGGCTAAATATGCCACCATCATCTTTAACACCACCCGTACCCGGTCTTGTTTTTTTCGAAAAGTCGCCGGCAGCTGTAATAGAAACGGTAGTGGTTTTTGTTATATCAGCATCTATGTTTAAACGGCCATTGTATTTTCTTAAATTGGTAGACCTGTAAATAGCATCCTGGTCAAAATAGCCGAACAATGCGAAATACCTGAATTTATCCGATCCTCCACTCATAGATAGGGAATGTCGCTGCTGAAGCGCATCTGGTTTAATGATAGCCTTGTACCAATTTACGTCAGGGTGAGTAAAGGGAGCAGAGTGGTCTTTATACTTTTGAAGATCATCAGCAGTGTACGTCAACTGGTTTGGCGTAAGACTCGGGTCATCATTTTGTTGTGCTACATTGTAAAGGCGGGCATAGTCGTATGAGTTAAGGTAATTGGGAATATTGATCACGTTTTGCAAACCAGCATAACTGGTATAATTGAAAGTGGGTTTGGAAGTAACACCTCGTTTGGTGGTAACCAATATAACCCCGTTGGCGCCCCTGGTTCCATAAATAGCGGTGGCAGATGCATCTTTAAGAACAGAAATAGTCGCAATTTCGTTTGGATCGATCTGGTTGAAATCACGCTGTATACCATCAACCATTATCAACGGCTCATTTCCGTTGAGCGTGGCTCTGCCGCGTATTAACAGTTCTGCAGCATCGTCGCCCGGTTCTGCATTTCTCTGTATAGCAATCAGGCCTGATACCCGGCCGGCGAGTGAATTACTAAGGCTTGGGGCATTGCTCTGAACAATGGCATCGCCTGTGACCGTAGCAACGGCTCCCACCACATCTTTCTTCTTTTGACTGCCGTACCCTACAACTACCACATCACTTAATTGCCCCTTTTCGGCAGACAGTGATATCGAGAGATTTTTATTGCCGTTGACCGGCACACGCTCGGTGGCGTATCCAGTGAAAGAAATCAACAAAACACTTTTGGCTGGTACGTTGTTTAGTTTAAAGGTGCCATCGCTATCAGTAGTTGTTCCAATAGTGCTGCCTTCTACCAAAATACTGACGCCCACCAAAGGTTGTGACCTGGAAGCATCCAACACCCTTCCTGAAACCTGTTGGTTGTTTTGTGCAGTGGCAGCTAATTCGCCTGCAAAAATGGCGACTATCAGCATCGTAAAGGCTTTTAAGAAACCTTTTAAAAACGGGTTAGAATTTTTCATTTGCAATCGTTTTTTGTGTTAATTATGGTCAATAAAAAAGTTAAGTCTTCTCATATTTAGTCACCTCATTAAAATACGGTGCACTGGATTGCGCTCCCATTCGGGTAACGGAAATCGCCGCCGCATGACAGGCGAATGTGACCGCATCCAAAATGGGTTTATTTTCCGCCAGGGCTACTGCAAGCGCTCCATTGAAAACATCGCCTGCGGCGGTGGTATCAACAGCCTGCACCCTGGGAGCGTGTATCATTTCGGAAAGGGTGTCGGTTACCACCAAAGCTCCCTCCGAGCCCAATGTCACTATTACAATACGCACCCCTTTATCGCGTATGGCTCTTCCCGCAGCAGCGGCAGATTCCAGATCGTGAATTGAAATACCGGATAGCATTTCAGCCTCGGTTTTGTTTGGCGTAAGTACTGAAATATGCCGCATCACCTCTTCGGGTATGTCGCGGGCAGGGGCAGGGTTAAGTACAACCGTAACACCCGCCGCCGCGGCTATTGATGCTACGTGAGCCACCGTTTCAAGCGGTATCTCTAACTGCATTAATACAATAGTGGCCTCGGCAATGATAATTTCGGCCTTTGCAAGGTTTTGGGGCAACAGGGAGGCATTGGCGCCAGAGGCAACCACTATACAATTTTCAGCATTTTTGTCTACGGTAATCAAGGCAACTCCCGATGGACTTTTGGGATCGGAAAGAATAAAACTGGTATTGATACCTTCTTCTTCAAACAACTGAAGAGATTGACGACCAAATATGTCGTTGCCCGTTTTGCATATAAAAGTAACTGAACCATTAAGGCGAGCCGCAGCTACCGCCTGGTTGGCTCCTTTGCCACCGGGATTCATAAAAAAAGTTCCCCCAAGGATTGTTTCACCTGGCATGGGCAGATGATCTGCTTTTATACCTATGTCGGTGTTGGAGCTATCTACTATTAGTATAGATGGTTTCATATTGACAGTACTCGATTTTCCTTTAAACATTTTAAAATTATTATTGATAGTAAAAAGAATTGATACCAAATTAACATCCAAAAATATAAACCCAAAATCAGAAAAATTTTATATCTGTTCCGATTCTATGACTAAACGAGCCTATATTTATTGCTTTATTTAAACAAACCCAAGAAAAAAAATTGTCAAAAATTGCTACTGTCGTTTCTTTAGTGCATTCGTTGTCAAAAGCAGAAAAAAGGCAATTTAAATTGTACTCCTCGCTGCAAAAGGGCGAAAAAGATTATGTAGCACTTTTCCAGGTTATAGAGAAATACCACAATGAGGAGGCTATTAAAAACGCTTTCGAAAACCGATGCAAGGGCTCTGTTTTTACCGTTGCCACAAAACATTTGTATAAAGTGCTGACCGACTCTCTTTTGCAGCTAAAAATGGGACAGGACAAAGAATCGGCATTACATACTGAATTATTAAAAGCTACGATACTATTGGATAAATCGCTTTACCGCGAAGGATTTGAAGTACTGCACAAAGTGCAAAGAGATGCGGAAGCATACGAGCAGTACATTTTGTTGTTGCTGGCCGCCCGGATGGAATTAAATTACCTCAATTCACTCAACTTCCCGGGCCTGACGGAAATTGAACTACAAAAAAAGCAGGGAAAAATAGAAGAAGTTATCCGGTATATAAAGAACAGCCATCAACATAGCACCTTATACGAAATATTAAGATGCAGGCTTGCATACAAAGGGCATGTGCGCACCGACGAGCAAAAAAAAGAGTTGAACGACCTTGTTGTTAGCGAAATGACTATTATGGCTAACCCATTAGCGTTTACAGTTGAAAGTGCGAAGATCCACCTGCTGTTCCAGGCGAATTATTTTATAACCATCAACGATTATAAATCGGCCCTGAAAGCCTTTTATGAATTAATAGAACTATTGGAAGAGCATCGATACTTGTGGATTGATTCGCCTGTTGATTATCTTGTTTCGATAGAGGGAATACTTGATAGCTTACGTTCTATAGGACAGTTTGAAAGCATGAATTTTTTTCTTGATAAACTGGCTAAACTTCCCACGCAAACGGGGCAGTTTGAAGTGATGATTCAACGGGTAAACTACATCTATATTTTATCGTCGTATACCGACCGGGGCCAATACAGTAAAGCGCTGCTGCTGCCGGGCAAGTTTAAAGAAAGTCTTTTTGATAAAATAGATATGCTCGATCCCAATAAGCAGG
>JBKJNG010000616.1:0-2944 GCA_046596065.1 Phnomibacter sp.
CCCGTTTTCGTGTTTTTAACCGTAATAGTTTCCAGGATGGTAGTGCCGGAACAGGAAATAACATCCGCGTTTCCAATTACATTTATATTGGGTGTGCGGCTTATGTTTTCAACCAGGTAATAGGCTGCTGTTTGTGATAGTTCATCACGCCTGATGAGGATATTTACCTCCTTGCAAAATTTGCTCATATACAGGGCGGCCTGGCAGGCTGAATTTCCACCACCCACAATATAAATTATTTCGTTGCGGCAGGCATGCGCCTCAACCGATGCGTTACCATAATAAACGCCGGCCCCGGTAAAATTTTCCAGCCCCGGAATCTCCAGTTTTTTATAGGCAACACCTGTGGCAATCACAATGGCTTTACTGTGTACCTGTGAGCCATCCATCATTTCAGTTATTTTGTAACCATCTTTTATTGTAATATTTTTTACCTCCTGGGTCAGAATTTCTGTTCCAAATCGCAAGGTTTGCGTAATAGCCCTTCTTGTTAAATCGGCCCCGGAAAGGCCGGTTGGAAAGCCAAGATAATTTTCGATGCGGGCACTGCTGCTTGCCTGTCCACCGGGGTTACTCCTTTCAATAAGCAGCGTTTTAAGTCCTTCCGCCGAACCATACACCGAGGCGGCTAACCCCGCTGGCCCTGCGCCAATAATTAGTACATCGTACATTTCTTTACTTGCTTTTTGCTGGAGGCCGACACCCGTAGCAAGTTCTGTTAACGATGGATCATTCAAAAAAGAGCCATCTTTTAATACCACCAATGGCAGGTTTAGTTTTGAAACATTTGCACTTACCAGGTATTTTTCAGCTTCAGGATCCGATTCAATATCCATCCAGATATATGGAACCAAATTGCCTGAAAGAAATTGTTTTAGTGTATGAGACTTTGGCGACCATTGAAAACCTATGATCCTTGTTGCCTCATATTCGGGTTTATAGAAAGCATGCCATTCGTCAAGCAGATCATTCACAACCGGGAATAGTTTTTCCTCTGCAGGATGCCAGGGCTTCGATAGATAGTAATCGAGTTTTACATGATTGATTGCCCTGATGGCGGCTTCAATATCGGAGTATGCAGTTAGCAAAATCTTTTTTGCGTCAGGGTAAATTTCATTCGCTTTTTCAAGAAATGCAACGCCCTCCATCTCGGGCATTCGCTGGTCGGAAATGAATAGAGCCACTGCTTCATTCTTAAGTTTTAATTCTTTAATTAATTCAAGCGCTTCTATAGCCGATTCGGTAGCCGCTACTTTGTATTCTTCGCGGTATTTACTTCTTATGTCATGCTGAATGGCCCGTAATACCTGCACATCGTCATCAACAATTATAATATAAGGCAGTTTTAATTTTGGATGGCTCATAGCTCTGAAACTTGGGTTAATGTTTGTTTTGAATTGAAGGAAGGCAAATAGCAAATTCAGTTCTGCCAGGAATGGAGTTCACTTTTATTTCTCCGTTGTGATGTTTGATTATCCTGTTTACAATATCCAAACCAATACCTGTTCCTTCTCCTACTTTCTTTGTGGTGAAGAACGGATCGAAAATTCTTGCTATCACATCTTTAGGAATGCCTGTTCCATTATCAATAATAGAAATCTTTACATCCTTTTTATCAAATGTTGTTTCAATGGTAAGCTCGCCATTTTTTTCGAGTGCAAAAATGGCATTATCAATAATGTTTGTCCAAACCTGGTTTAGTTCCCCAATATAAACAGGTATTTCAGGAATATTCTCTGCAAATAATTTCTTAACAGCGATATTTTTTTCACGCAGTTTGTGCCCTAACAATGTCAGCGTATTTTCAATATTAGTATGAATGTTGGTTAATTGCAGGTCATTGGTCCTGTCCATATGCACATGACTTTTAATAGCACCCACTAGATTTGAAATACGGCAAGAAGCTTCATCAAGATCCTTTATAATCTTTTTTGAACTGAGTAAGTTTTCCAGCCAGTGTATTACACTGGAAAATGCATCTTTTCCAACAACATTGGCAATGTTTTCAAGTTCATCCGTCGAAAACCCCAATTCAGCAAATGTTTCTGCAGCTTCCCTGTTACCGGTTATCCCGTTATCATCCAGCCAGTCTGTTATCTCATCTTCAATTTCCATTCGCTGAAGCATAGTGCGCTTAATTTTCTTTGATGTCTCTGCTTCTTTTTGATGCACTATCTCCCTGATGTTGTGAATTTGCTTTGGATTTATACCCGAATGAAAAAGCCTTTCGGTGAGCTCGTAATTGCTGCTTAAACGTTTGCTAAGTTCACTTGAAATACTATTGATAGCAGCTGCGGGATTATTGAGTTCGTGCGCAATACCTGCGGCGAGATTACCAAGCGCATTCACTTTTTCATGCTGCAATTGGGTAGTAGCGAATGCCTTTGCCCTTTCAGTCATATAGCCAATCAATCGCTGTATAAAATCCGGGTTAAGGTGTTCCAGTTCCAGGAAATGTTTTTTGTTAAGTCTTAGCATTTTTACATGCCCATTGGCATAAGAATAGCCGGGGTAAGTCTTCATTCTCGAATAAGGCATCAGGCCGCCAACACCGCCAGTTACCGTATTATTTTCAAAAGTAAAAAAGTAGACCTGCCTGCCGTTTACATTCATGTAAAAACTAACTTTTCCCTCTAGTGAGAACCACATTACTTCAGCAGGATCACCGAATTTTCCTACAAGATCGCCGTCTTCATATTCACGATACTCCGACCGGTCCAGTATCCACTGCAGGTGTTCATCTGGCAAGTCGGTAAGAGCCAGTACCTTTTTTAGATCTTCAATATTTATCGTTGCCATGCTGTGCAAAATATAAAATTTTTTTTCAATTTTTGGTTGGCTGTCATTTACAGCGGGCTGGCGAACAGCCCGGTTAATTTTTTTATGCTGAAAGCAATAAGTTTGGTATGGTACAGGTACTAAGACTGGTTGTTTTAATTTCAAC
>JBKJNG010000104.1:0-4892 GCA_046596065.1 Phnomibacter sp.
AAACATTTGCAAGCTGAAAAATGGTGGCGTGAGAATAACGTATCGCTTATATTGATGCCTGATCCGATTGTTGAAAATCTTGAACTGCATTTGGTAAAAAAACGCAGTCTTGAGCTGGCGGGTTTGCAATTGCATCATGGTTTTAAGCAGTGGTAGATGAAAGTGGTGCAAAGCAATAAGTAAAGCATACCATCTGGCAGAACAAGATAGTGATATGACTAAATTAAATGAATTTAAAGCCTCGTTTACGCTGACTGAGCCACCGGCAAATTTATCTGTTTACCTTAAGGCTTTGTGGTACGATGGCAAAGGTGATTGGACTACTGCACACGAACAGGTGGATAGTTTAAATGATGCAGCTGCTTGTTGGGTGCATGCATACCTGCATCGCAAGGAAGGTGATACCTGGAATGCCGATTACTGGTATCGAAAAGCTAATAAAAAGCGACCTGCAGTTTCTTTGCAGGACGAATGGGAAGAGATCGTCACAGCCCTTTTATAACAACATCACAATTGAAGCACGCTCCGTAATTAGTTATATCGTTTTATAATGGTTGATATCTTCAATCATCAAAGAATCTATTTTACCTGGAAGCTGTATTTTCCGGAACCAACCCGTATTAACGCAGAATTATTTTGGTACTTTATATTTTTACCCGATACTAATTTGCCACCTTCTGTGATAACAGATGTTTCTTTTGCAGGAAGATAAATTACAGCAGTTGTGTTAGCGGGAACTTCCAATACTTTCAATTCATTTTACTAAGCATTAAAGTGAAGGGCTATTATATTTACACAAGGCTTTATTTTTTTATTAATGAGATGAATTAAAGCAAATCAGTTTCTTATGAAAATAGCTACCTATAACGTTAACGGGGTAAATGGTCGTTTACCTGTATTGCTGCAATGGCTTAATGAAACAAAACCTGATGTTGTTTGCCTGCAGGAACTAAAAGCACCGCAGGAAAAATTTCCCGAACAAGCCATAAAAGATGCAGGTTATAATGCCATCTGGCATGGACAAAAGAGTTGGAATGGAGTAGCAATACTAGTGCGTAACGGCCACGCTGAAGAATTGCGGAGAGTGCTTCCCGGTGATCCCGACGACAGTCATAGCCGTTACATTGAAGCATCAGTCAATGGAATAATTATTGGCTGCCTTTATCTGCCAAACGGCAACCCGGCTCCCGGGCCAAAATTCGATTATAAGCTACGCTGGTTTGAACGATTGACACTGCACGCAGCCGAACTGCTCGCATCTGGCAAACCTGTATTGTTAACCGGCGATTTTAATGTGATGCCCACCGAACTGGATGCTTACAAACCCGAACGATGGGTGGATGATGCGCTCTTTCGGCCAGAGACACGTTTGGCATTTAAAACGTTGGTAGCGCAGGGATGGACAGATGCCATACGAAAACTTTATCCTAAAGAAATAATTTATACGTTTTGGGATTATTTCCGCGATGCCTATGGCCGCAATGCGGGTCTGCGTATCGATCATTTCCTGCTTAGTCCACAACTGGAAGACCGGCTTAACGCTGCTGGTGTTGATCGTAATGTTCGCGGCTGGGAAAAGTCAAGCGATCATGCGCCTGTATGGATTGAACTGGCTGACGAATAGCCTGGGCTGAATTCTTTTTAAGGCTTTATTCAGATCAAATAAAATTGTTTATTTTAAATTAATGAATGAAGCTATACCTGTTCAGCAGACTTCGCAAAGATTGTTATCTCTTGATGTTTTGCGTGGATTAATCATGGTGTTATTGATGATGGAATCTACAGGATTGTATGAATACCTGTATGAAAATACAACGGACAAGCCTATAAATGTATTTTTCACGCAGCTGGTGCATCATCCCTGGAACGGGCTTCATTTCTGGGATCTTATTCAGCCGGCATTTATGTTTATGGCAGGAACGGCTATGGCGCTTTCACTGCACAAACAATGGGCAAATGGTGTAAGCTGGAATCAGTCTTTTAAAAAAATACTTCGCCGTTGTGGCTGGCTTTTTTTCTGGGGCGTGTTGGATTATGCTGTTCGTAAAACAGGACTTTCTTTTGAATTGTGGGATGTACTAACCCAACTCTCTTTTACCACGCTGGTTGCCTTTCTTATTTTCAATTGGAATTACAAATGGCAAATTTTATTTTGCATATTTCTTTTGCTACTCACGGAATTTTTGTACAGGTTTACTTATGTTCCCGGCTTTGATCAACCCTTTATTGACCAGCACAATTTTGGTAATTATATAGACCTTGTTTTGATGAACAAAATTAATAAGGATGGTTGGGTAGCAATCAATTGTATTCCTACCGCAGTGCATACTATTGCCGGTGCAATGGTGGGTAAGCTGATAGTTGAAAAAGCTGGCATTTTGAAACAACTTTTTATTTGGTGTGCTGTATGTTTTGTTTTAGGTTTTGGGTTAGATACAGTTGGTATAACGCCGGTTATTAAAAGAATTGCAACAAGTTCTTTTACGCTGGTTTCCTTAGGATGGTGCCTGCTATTTTTAGCGCTTAGCTATTGGTGGGTAGATGTAAAGAACCATAAGAATTATACCCGTTTTTTTACAATTGTAGGGATGAACTCAATTTTTATTTATGTTTTTTTTGAGATCGTTGGTAACCGGTGGTTTAATAACTATATCTCCAGTATTTCCAATGGTATTTTAAAGTTGGTTCATGCGCCTTTGATGTTGCAAATGATTGTAGCTTGTTTTTGCATATTTATTTTGGAATGGTTGCTTTGTTATTTCTTATACAAACGAAAAATATTTTTTAAGTTATAACAATTGAGGGCTGCTTAAAAGAAATTTTTACAAAACATATTTTATAAAACGATCAATGCTTGCCGAATGAAAAAGCTTTTCTGTTATTTCTGTACGTTGTTTTAGTGACTTCAGCCAATAGGTAGCAAACTTACCAAACCAATACACTTTCAAAAGCCACATTAAGAGATAAAATATTGGGCAGATGGGCCGGGCAAACCATTGGAGTTACATTCAACGATCCAAAGCGTTATATTACTGGTGTAATAGCTGTTAATTATTAATTCAATTAAGAAGATGAAATGATTCACTGTTCCTGCCGGAAAACTCGTTTAATTGAGGCCATATGAAAGCTGCTAAAGTACTTGTTGTGGGTGGTGGTATTGGTGGATTAACCACAGCATTAAGCCTGCACCATGCTGGGTTTGAAGTAGTTGTTTATGAATCAGTAAAAGAAATAAAACCATTAGGCGTTGGTATCAATATTTTACCGCATGCAGTTAGGGTTTTAACCAATTTGGGATTACAGCAACAGCTTAAAGCAGTTGCCGTTGCCACCAGCGAATTAGTTTATTACAACAAGTTCGGTCAAAAAATTTGGCAGGAACCAAGAGGGGAATTTGCAGGTTACAACTGGCCGCAGTTTTCTATTCACCGCGGCGTTTTTCAAATGATATTGCTGGATGAAGTAAAAAAGCATTTAGGTGAATCACGCATACATACCGGATATCATTTACAAAGTTGTATAGGTAACGCAAACAATGTTGAAGCAACTTTTATCAATAGAGAAAATGAACAGGTAGAAAAAGTGGAGGCAGATATTTTAATTGGTGCGGATGGTATTCATTCTGTTGTAAGAAAAATTTTTTATCCAGGTGAAGGCATTCCAAAGTTTTCAGGAATTATTCTGCACCGGGGTACCACAAAGGCAAAGCCATTTCTTTCAGGCTCTTCTATGATTATGGCCGGAAGTGCGGATAAAAAATTTGTTGCTTATCCCCTTCAGCCAACTACTGATGACGAGGGCAATCAACTCATTAACTGGATTGCAGATCTGCGGGTTGGGCCGGATCAAAACATCCCGGTACGGGATTGGAACAAAAGGGCCAATAAAGAAAAATTGTTGGCTGCATTTCACGACTGGTATTTTGATTGGCTTGATGTGCCTGCGTTAATAAAAGAGGCAGCAGCAGTGTACGAGTTTCCAATGAGTGATCGCGATCCATTACCGCGCTGGACATTTGATCGCATTACCTTGCTGGGCGATGCCGCTCATCCCATGTATCCCATTGGCTCCAACGGTGCATCGCAGGCAATACTCGATGCAGAGTGTTTAACAAATGCCTTGCTTGAAAATAATAATGTTCTTGTTGCATTAAAAAATTATGAGGCAACACGTTTACGTGCCACTTCAAATATTGTGTTACAAAACAGGCAAATGGGGCCGGAAAAAGTAATGCAAATAGTAGAAGAAAGAGCGCCCGATGGTTTTAACCACGTGCACGATATTATTTCGCAGGAAGAACTGGAAGCCGTTGTTATACGCTATAAAAAAATCGCCGGTTTTGATAAGGAAGAGCTCAATCAAAAACATTAACCATGGAGCAACCAAAGCTTGAGTTTTCATTTGAAATAAGAGTGGATGTTTCCGAAGGCATACGTGAACTTGTTGCCATACCAAAAGGCATTCGCAAAATCATACCCATATGCGGCGGAAGTTTTGAAGGCCCATCTATAAAAGGCACCATATTACCCGGTGGGTACGATTGGCAGCTTATTCGCTCTGATAGTGTAGCAGAAATTGAAGCACGTTATGTATTAAAGACCGATGATGACGCTTTAATAACCATTGTGAATACTGGCCTTCGTCATGCACCGGCTGCGATAAGGGAACGCATGGCGAAAGGTGAAGCGATAGATCGTTCGCACTATTATTTCCGTTCTGTTCCATTGTTTGAGACAAGTGAGCCTAAGTATGATTGGCTCACTAAAAATATTTTTATTGCAAACGGTATTCGCAAACCAAATGAAGTTATCATACAGGTCTGGAGAGTGTTATAGTATTTAATCAATATTGTAGACTTGTCATCCTGGGTCTGCTATGAAATTGGTTTTAAG
>JBKJNG010000327.1:0-3499 GCA_046596065.1 Phnomibacter sp.
GTTGCTGCACTGCTGAAAGCAAAAAATAAAACCATGAGTACGGCCGAAAGTTGTACCGGTGGTTATATAGCGCACCTTATCACTTCCATGGCCGGTTCTTCTGCTTATTACTTTGGCTCCGTTGTTAGTTACGATAATTCTGTTAAGCAAGACCTGCTGGGTGTTAGTGCCGAAACATTGCAACAGCATGGCGCTGTAAGCGAAGAAGTTGTTCAGCAGATGCTATCTGGTGTGCTTGCAAAAACAAATACCGATTATGCAGTAGCAGTATCTGGCATTATGGGGCCTGATGGTGGCACCGATGCAAAACCAGTTGGGATGGTTTGGATAGCCGCAGGTAATGCACAAAAGGTGGTTACAAAACAGTTGCAGTTTCGCTTCGACCGACGCAGAAATATTGAACTGACTGCTACCAATGCGTTGAATCTTTTAAGACAGTTTATTTTGGCAGAAACAAGCGTGCCTGCGTAAAATAAACTGCAAGTGTTAAACAGCCACCACCCTGCTCCATACAATAAAATCGGTTGCGGGAATATTGGTAATACCCAACGCATGCAACATGGAAACCAACTGGCCTCGATGATAAGTGCCGTGATTAAAAACGTGTAACAATACCTCGCCCACGGGTTGATGAAATTGCTCGCCCCGTGAGTTTTTATAAACCAGTTTACTGCTGATTACTTCTTCATCAAACGCTTCGCTTTTAATAAGACTTTCCCACTCCATGCTTTGGTGTATCCATCCATTACAGGCATCCTTTAACGAAGGATCAAAAGATGCTGATGGCACCACGATATTTTCATGCAACCGCATGCGCTGAAACCAAGTACTTTCAGCATCCCACACATGCAAAATAGTTTTGTATAAACTGTCAAAGCTCGAAGGTATTTTTTGATACCACAGGTTAGGATCTAATTGCCCGATAGTGTAAATTATTTTATGATTAGCCCAAACATTGTAGGCTGCGTATTGCTCGAACAGTTGCTTCATGGCAATAGTAAATTTATTAAAATGAAAGTAAGGCAAAATGCATTGACAAACTAAGTTTTATACACCAGCCAGATGGACTTCATTACTTAGTTTTACAGCCGCTATTAACCTGCTTAATAGTTATTAAATTTCGAAAATGAGCAAACAACAACTGACAGGATGGAGCAGCACAGCTATACATGGTGGCAACGAACCAGATCCCAATCATGCGCACCTCACTCCTATTTATGCCACTTCAACTTTTTGGTTCGATACTGCTGAACAAGGCATGGAACGCTTTGCAAGTATTGAAAAAGAAATGATCTATAGCCGCTATGGCAATCCCACATTTAAAGTTTGTGAGCAAAAAATTGCGGCTTTGGAAGCATTCGGTTTAAAAGATAAAAATGGAGAACCCTTACAACTTAAAGCTTTGTTGCATGCCAGCGGACAAGCAGCAATGAGCACTTTGTTTTTAAGTACGTTAAAAGCTGGCGATAAAGTATTGTCGCATCATTCGTTGTATGGCGGCACACACCAAATGCTTACCACGTTGTTATATCAAAATGGCATTGAAGCTTTAATAGAAGATTTACACGACCTTGAAAAAACAGCACAATATTTACAGCAATATCCGGAAATTAAATTGATCCATCTCGAAACGCCTGCCAATCCTACCATTCAATGTGTGGATATTGAAGCCATTGCAAACCTTGCAAAAAAATACGGTAAACTAATTAGTGTCGACAACACTTTTGCAACGCCTTACCTCCAGCAACCATTCAAATACGATGTCGATTTTGTTTTTCATTCCACCACGAAATTTTTAAACGGTCATGGTACCGCTATTGGTGGTGTGTTGATTGGAAAAGATATTCAATTCATGCAAACAAAAGCATGGAAATGGCATACGATGCTTGGCGGAAACGCAAATCCATTCGACGCGTTTTTATTAACGCAGGGCATTAAAACTTTAGAGATAAGAATGGAACGCCATTGTGCAAATGCCATGCAGGTTGCTGAATTTTTAGCAGCACATAATGCCATCGAAAAAGTAAATTATACAGGCTTACAATCGCATCCCGATTATGAAATTTCAAAAAAACAAATGAAACACCCCGGCCCTATGATGAGTTTTGAAGTTAAGGGTGGAATTGAGGCCGGCAAACGATTTATCAATAAACTGCAGATGTGCGTAAGAGCGGTTTCATTAGGAACAGTTGACACATTAATAAGTCATCCTGCAACCATGAGCCATGCCAGTGTACCAAGGGAAGATCGGTTAAGGTTTGGCATTAGCGATGGACTTATCCGTATGAGTGTCGGCATTGAAAACGTGCAGGATATTATATTTGATTTGAACCAGGCGTTAGAAGAATAAAAGTCTCTGCTTACACGACAAATGATTTTGAAATCACCAAACAATTATTTCTTTTTAATATTTCACACTATGAAAAACGTTCTTGTTCTCCTCTTTTTATTACTTGCATTCAATGCTTACAATCAAAAAAACACAACTGACAAACGCCTTGCAGGCATAGAGGCAGAACTAAATAAGATACTTGCGGCAAGTAAAGCCAGCAGCTTCGCAGTAGCTATTGTTGAAAAAAATAAGGTTATTTATGCAAAAGGTTTTGGTTTAAGAGATCAAGATAAAAAATTACCCGCTAATGAAAATACACTGTATGCCATTGGCAGTTGTACAAAGGCATTTACAAGCTCATTGATTGGGATTCTTCAAAAAGATGGCAAGCTTGATATTGATAAACCTGTCAGGGATTATCTGCCTGAATTAAAATTTTATAACAACGATCTTAATAACAATGTTACACTGCGTGATATGATGAGCCATCGTACCGGCCTGCCACGACATGACATTTCATGGTATCTTTTTCCTACAACCAACCGTGATTCATTATTACAACGCATTCAATACCAGGAACCTAATTATGGCCTTCGTGAAAGATGGCAATACAACAACTTTATGTTTTTTGCCCAGGGAAAAGTGGCGGAGAAATTAACGGGTAAAAGCTGGGAAGATAACATGCGTGAAAAATTCTTTGTCCCGCTTGGGATGAAGTCGAGCAACATGCCTTACCTGGCAGTAAAAAACGATTCAAATCTTGCGGTGCCTTATGAATTAAAAAAAGACAGCATGAACAAAAAAATACCGCATTACAACATTGGTGGTATGGGCCCTGCCGGAGCTATTTATAGTAACGTAACAGATATGGCTAATTGGGTTATCACCTGGATCAATGGTGGCAAATTCAATGGCAAAGAAATAATTCCTGCCACCTATATAAAAGAAGCCGCCAGCTCGCAAATGATTGTGGAACCTGGCGCTCCCGATGCTGAAAAACCGGACATCATGTTTGGTAATTATGGCTTTGGATGGTTTAATAGTTCTTATAAAAGTCATTATCGCGTAGAACATGGTGGAAACATTGATGGCTTCAGCGCCAATGTTTCTTTTTTTCCGCTTGATAGTATTGGCATTATTGTACTCACCAATCAAAACGGATCGTGG
>JBKJNG010000243.1:0-2566 GCA_046596065.1 Phnomibacter sp.
GCACCGGGCATGCAGTTGAGCTTACAAAAAGCATTGTTGGCAATGATGAGGTTGTTGTGGCATTGGGCGATACCATTTGCGAGTATGATGTTAAGGAAATGGTATCGCCCAATGCCACAAAAACCTCATCATTGCCAACAATGCTTTTTGTAAGCTCAACTGCATGCCCGGTGCCTTTCCGCTCGTTTTGAAAAACAAAATGACATTTTAGGTGTGGGTACGTGGAATTCACATATTCCTGTATTTTTTCACCCAGGTAACCTACTATAAAAATAAACTCATCAATACCCGCACTATGCAACTGATCAACTATAAAACTAAGAATTGTTTTACCCGCAATTGGAATAAGTGCCTTTGGTTGGGTATAAGTATGTGGCCTTAATTTGGTTCCTGCTCCTGCAACCGGAATAATCGCTTTCATTTATTCTTCTTTAAACTGATGATCTGCCATCCTGATCATTTTCAAAGTGTTGCCATATGTTTTTTAAGGAATTAGGCTTCATCAGTGTGTGAAAATAGGGATTTTTTAAATGAATTTGAACGTGGCAAACCATTCCCAGCAATTCCGCAAGTAACTAAGATGCCTATCTGGCAAGGGTTTGAGGCTATAGAAATAAAATATTTTTCGGGCTAATTGGATTGTGCAAAGTGATGGGAATAAAAAGCCCTTTCGGGCTGCTTAATACTTTTTAATTAAAGTATATTTGTTACCCATATTTTTTATTTTAAAAGCCCGGTTGTTTTGGTTTCACTCCGGGCTTTTTTGTGTCCTGGCAAGATAGGTGTTTTATATTGGGTAACAAGAAAAATTCCTTAAAAAAACACCCCCGGCCTGCTCACAAAAATCAGGCAATTGAAGGTGCTGAGATTGCGTATGAACAGCGCAAAATCATGCGCGGTTATTTTCCAAATCTTACCCAGGCCCTGGGCGAAGTGCCAGACCACCGCAACCGAAAAGACTATGGTGTCCACGAGCTTCTTTACACCGCTTTAGGCATGTTTATATTCAAAGCCGAGAGCCGCAATGCAATGAATAATGACAGCAAACACAGCGGGCAGTTTATATCCAACTTCGGCAAACTATTCAATGCCGACCTTGCGCATTTAGATACTGTTCAGAAATTTTTTGAAGTGCTGCCGCCAGCTGAACTTGAAAAGATAAAAGTGGATATGATAGGCCGGCTGATAGAAAACAAAGTTTTTTACAAGCATAAAATTTTTGGCTATTACATGGTTGGCTTTGATGCGACCGGTATGATAAGCTGCGATGAGGACAGGTTTGGATGCGGATTAAGAAAAGAATCTAAAAACGGCAAAGTAACCTATTACTATCCCGTGCTGGAAGCAAAACTGATTACCGAAAGCGGCTTTTGTATTTCGCTGGGTACCGAGTGGATCATTAATGACAACAATAAGGTTTATGACAAGCAGGATTGCGAGCAGAATGCCTTTAAGCGCCTTGCCCAAAAAGTCAAGAAAGACTTTCCCCGCCTGCCAGTTTGCATACTGGCCGATGCCCTTTATGCAAGTGACCCTGTAATGGGCATCTGTGAAAACAATGAATGGAAATACATCATTACCCTTCAGGACGGAAGCCTTCCGGCCATGCAGGATTGCCTTAGGGATGATCCGCCCACACAGCATAACAGTTTTGTTCATCATCCCCTGTGCGAGGTGAAAAATACCACCATCAAACAGGAGTATTACTGGGTAGAAGATTTATTGCACAAGAAACATAGCCTGCACTACCTGCAGTGCAAAGAAACCGTCTGCAATGAAAAAACAGGTAAAACAACCACGGTAAACTTTGTGCGCATAACCAATCTGGAGGTAACTAAAGCAACCGTAAAAACCTTGAGCAAAGCCGGAAGACTTAGATGGAAGATTGAGAACGAAGGGTTTAACGAAGAGAAGAATAACGGATATGCCATGGAGCATTTGTACAGCAGAAAGTCCTTTAATGCGCTGCAAAACTATTATCAGTGCATGCTCATAGCTCATATACTTAATCAACTGCTGGAACAGACCTGCAAAATACAAGACCTGCTCGAACGCTTTAATAAACTCACTATAAAATATCTGTGGGAACAATTGCTGTGCGCGATGAAATGCCAGATGCTGTGCGCAAAAACGCTGCAGCAGATTGACAGCAAAAAACACCAAATAAGATTGGCATCAGGTTAAACCACCATACCAGGAGCTACAGGCTCCGGGTGGCAAACCTGCACCTTCAACACAGGATATCTGTAAACAAAGCAAAATAAAACTACCAACAACCAGGCGAAACCACGCAGTCATCAAAGAATTACAGGATCATTATGATTACCTGATGGGCCAAGCCTTGCCTGAAGTTTCTCAACCTATTCAAACAGCTTTAATATATTTACTCGCGGAATAGCTGGCTTTTACACATAACCAATCTCACCCCCTATTTCTTTTCTATCTTAATAAAAAAACCATTGCTGATTTTTAATACATACATACCTGAAGGTAATTCCTGCATGGAAATATTTTGCTGCTGCAATCCAATCGAACCACTCTTCATGGTTCGTCCTGAAATATCCAT
>JBKJNG010000387.1:0-3199 GCA_046596065.1 Phnomibacter sp.
TTTAAAGGGAAATGATTTTTGCTTTTCCGCCAGAATAGCCGCCTGTAGTTTTTGACTCAGCCGCTCATCCGCATCAAGGCTAAGTACATATGCATATCCGGCCTGCCTTGCAGCGAAATTTTTTTGTTCAACATATCCCAAAAAAGGCTGTTCAATAAAACGTACCCGGTAGTTCATGCAAATTTCCCTGGTACGATCCGTACTGTTTGAATCTACCACCACAATATCATCCGCCACAGGCAAAAGCGATTCAATACAATCGGCGATATTGTTTTCTTCATTAAATGTTATAATAACTGCGGATAACCGCGAATAATTTTGTGACATTTTTTTTAATTATAAAACCTTTTTAATGCAGACAGCACGGCCTGCACAATAATAGCTTCATCCATATTTAATAAGCATGCAGGGGTACCGAACTTGCAAACGTTTTTTACACATGGCTCGCAGGGCAGTTTGCCATACCGGATAATCGTGCTGATATTTCTGTTATAGGGTGCCGTATTGTTTTCATTTCCGGCACCAAACAAAACAATAGTGTGCGTGCCAAGTGCATTCGCCACATGCATGGGGCCGCTATCGGTAGTTAACATTACCGGGGCACCGCCCAGCAAGTTTGCCAGTGCATGAAAATCTGTTTTACCTGCCAGGTTAACTATCCTGCTTTTATTGGCCAGACCATCGAAAACAGCATTTACATGCGGCAATTCCTTAGGGCTGCCAATCATTATAATGTCAGCATCCGTGGCCGCTCTCAGTTTATTAATAATACTGATTGCCTTGCTAACAGGTAAACGCCTTGATACTGCTTCGGCATTAACATTTACAATAATACTATATGGATGCGGGATGCTTTTATTAGCAAGTAATATTTGCGGATGTAACTGATGAATATTTGCGAACATTGGCAACAACGCGAGGTACTGATCAACCCGGTGCAGGCTGCTATTTTTCCGGATAGTTTTAGTTAAGAGCAGATTTCTGAGTTCGGCTGCGTATCCAATTCTTATTTCCGCTCCTGTGGCCCTTGCCATTGCGGCGCTTGAAAATGAATCGGGCAGGCAAACAAAAATATCCGGCTTGCCAGTAGCCGCAATGCTTTTACCAAAATTCCAGGCTCCCCGCAGGCCAGGGTATGCTATTTTACTAAAAACCCATATTTTACTGATGCCGGGCAAATAATCAGCCAACGCTTCCATCCCCTGTTTAACCACCACTTCAATGGCAGCCCCGGGATAAGCTTTGCAGGCTTCCCTTATAAATGCCGTGCTCATAACAAAATCCCCCAGCCAATTGGGCAGCCTGACTACAATGCGCATTCGTAAAATTGATTAAACCGGGAAATGAATATGTTTGCAAAAAATAGAGCAAATGTATTGCGGACAATTGATTGCTGAAGCCTGGAACGACAGATCATTATTACAGGATATCCGATATACCGAAGCTATAGAACAGGTAATTGAAGAACTGGACAAAGGAAAACTGCGTGTCGCAGAAAAAACCGATGGTCAGTGGGCGGTGAATGAATATTGCAAACAGGCCATCCTGATGTATTTCGGCATCCGTAAAATGGAAACATTCAGCCTCCCTCCATTTGAGTTTTACGATAAAATGAGATTGAAATCGAACTATGCTGAATTGGGCGTAAGATCGGTACCTCACGCAATTGCCCGTTATGGCGCCTACCTCGGTCGCAATGTTGTTTTAATGCCCTCCTATGTAAACATTGGCGCTTATGTAGACGAGGGCACCATGGTGGACACCTGGGCTACCGTAGGCAGTTGTGCGCAGATTGGCAAAAATGTTCATTTAAGCGGCGGCGTTGGTATTGGTGGCGTTTTGGAACCCTTGCAGGCATCGCCGGTAATTATAGAAGACGGATGCTTTATTGGCAGCCGTTGCATTGTGGTAGAAGGGGTAATTGTTGAAACAGAAGCGGTTTTGGGTGCCAATGTGGTACTGACCAAATCAACTAAAATTATTGATGTAAGCGGACCTGAACCTATAGAATACAAAGGCCGGGTACCTGCCCGCAGCGTGGTAATTCCCGGATCTTATACCAAACAATTTCCCGCAGGTGAATATGGGGTGGGTTGTGCCCTTATAATTGGTCAGCGTAAACCAAGTACCGATCTTAAAACTAGTTTAAACGATGCGCTGCGTGATTTTAATGTAGCGGTTTAACTGATAACATTTACTGTTTTTTAAAAGAGAAAGTATTCTTTAACCAAACGCCAGGCTACACCGTTCTAAGCCTGCAATCTTCATTTCATGCCTGTTTTCAACAAGTTATTCTTCAACAGGGTAAAACATTATTTCTTTCGTGCAACGCACCTGAAAAAATTTCTAATTGCCAACTGCAAGCCCTACGATATTAAAGTAAAATTTGCTATAGCAGATGGCCTGGGAAGAGATATATACTACAAGTATGGCGTGTATTCAGAAGACTATATTACGCGGCACCTGTTACACGAGATTAATCTTAAAAAAGGAGACCTTGTAATTGACATCGGCGCTAATATCGGATGGTATTCTTTGGTGCTCGGCCATAACAAGGAAGTAGATATTCTGGCATTTGAGCCGGACCCATCCAACTTTTCGTTATTGCAAGACAATATTGCACTTAACAACTGCAATACCGTAAGGGCGTTTAATAAAGCTATAGGTAATACAGATGGCGTTCTCCCGCTGCACTTGTATAAATCGTATAATACAGGGCGTCACTCGTTTATTAAACAAAAAAATTCAATTGGAACTGTTGACGTTCCCGTAATAAATCTTGATAAATTTTTAACGGCAGAGGGCATCATTGATCGCCCGATAAAATTGTTGAAGATTGATATAGAAGGGTATGAATTTACTGCTTTACGAAATGCCCCTAAAAGCTTACAACGCACTGAAAATATTATTGCCGAATTTTCACCTGATCTGATGAAAGCCGCGGGTCAAAATCCCGCCAATTTTGTAAGCTTATTAAAGCAAGCGGGTTTTAAATTGTGGGAAATAAACAATAGCGGTTTACACGAACCAAATTTCGACTTAATAATTAGTGAAAACAGGCAAATAAACATTTGGGGAAACCGCCCAAAATAATTTGCAGTGGACGTCAAAAAAAAATAATACCTGAAAACTGGTTACTACTATATTTGCTGCCCTACCTGAGAAAATGCCCGGGTGGCGAAATTGGTAGACGCACTGT
>JBKJNG010000429.1:0-5353 GCA_046596065.1 Phnomibacter sp.
TATTTCTCTCGTCTTTTCTACTGAATATGCATTTTCAGTATTGAGGCCTTTACTTTTTGTTTTTAACCGATTGTCTTGCTTTTTTTCCTGGGATGCGTTTAACAGTTTTGCATTCAGGGCTTCAGCTTTAATAACATGTATTTGTGAAGATTCCGGAAGTTCAACCGGCATTAATGCTTCAGGAATATGAATGCTGTTTTTTGTTCTTGTAACCGCAACATACAACAGGTTAATTTCTTCATTAAGCGAGCTGAAATTTTGAGCCTCTTTTTTATTCCTTTCCTTATACTGTTCAATTTTTTCTTCCGTAATAAAATCATTTGCCAAATGAATTTCATCGTACTCCAGGCCTTTACACCTGTGTACCGTTGAAAAAATCATTTCGGCTTTTTCTTTCTCATCGTTTCGAATATGTTTTTCTTTAATGTTCTTAATTATGCCGGGTATTTCATTACCATATTTCTTTACAATTTCTACCATCATGCTTAACTGCATATCTTCTGTTTTATCAATATAATCTTCCAACTCTTCTAAATCATTCATCTGCTGTATCATCTTATCTTTTATAAGCCTACGCTTGCCATTGTAAAGATTTAATACATCATACAGCGAAGCCCCATCATCGGCATAGGTGTAAGAATTTATATTTCCTTCAAAGTATATTTTGCTTACTTTTTTCTTCTCGGTTACATACTCGATTGCTTTAAGCAGCAAGCCAAGATTTGTTCTTGCGATTACCGCTTTTGATTGATATGCGTTCGTACTGCCATGACCTGTAACAAAAATTGGTTTATAATCATCTTCAATTAATTTCTTTAAGCCAAGCACTTCGATAGCGAGGTTAGCAACAGGCTGACTAAACCGAAAACTTGCTGATAAATTGTAGGTGGCAAAATCAACTTTTTCAAGTGCATTAACCGCATAACGCCAACTATAAATTTGCTGGTGTGTATCGCCAACAATTACCCTGGTTCCTTTTTGCTGTAAGAAAATATCAAGCATTGCTGCGGATGCATCCTGCCCTTCATCAAAAAGAATATAGTCGAAATGCAACTGCGGCTTTGATAACTGGAATTTCTTTAGATAAAAATCGTGGGTGATTTCTATTTCATCCTTATCCATTTTACTAAGTAATAACCGGGTTTGTTTTTCTATGTAACTATAAAACGTTGCAACGAATGCCCTCGCTTTTTTATCAGTAATTACATCAAGGTAATTCAGATCGTGCACTTTTTGTTTATCACTATTACAGAAGTAGGCAACAAATTTGTTTATATGGTTTGCAATACCATACTCGTTGTACTTTTCGCCACTTCCATGCAAGCTTAAAATGCCTGCTATTTCACTGGTTTTATACCCAGCATTTTTTACTTTATAACCATATTTCCAAACAATATTTTTATAGGCAAGCGAGTGTGCCGTTTCAACAATTACATTATCCAATCCCTTTGCAGCAAACTTTTTTACCGCTTCCAGCTTTACTGATTTATTAAAGGCGAGGTATAATATTTTACTATTTTTTGATCTTGATTTAGCATACTCGATAATTGTAGTTGTTTTACCTGAACCCGCTACTGCATTTATTTTAATATCGCCGGTAGAATGTATAATAGCAACCTGTTCGTTGGTCAAATTCATTATGCAATATTTTGGTTGGGGTGTGATAGTTGCCTGTGCAAGTTCATTATTGCTTTACCCGCAAATTTGAGTTAATCCTAAACTTTTTGAAAGGATTTATTATCAGTTCTCCCCCGGCAGGAATGTGTTGTTCAACATCAAGTATACATTCGCCGGTGCCGGCGGGGCTTATTACAACACGACCATTGGAAGGAAGTATAGAAGGTGGTTTATTGCTGCTTGCCCAGTTAGCTATTGTACTCCAGTTTCCGTTGCCGGTAAAAGTGTAGGTTAATAATTGCAATGCACCACGGCCATTAATACTTCCGACACCCAAGCCCCCACCGCCTGAATGTTTAACCAGGTATTCCATACTATGAAGATTGTTTCCATAAGAACTATACTTCCAGGTTACGGTATCTGCTGATGCCGCATTTATGTATTGCGTGTATCCATTGGCGTTATAAAAACCGCCTGCCGGAACGCCACTATGGCCGGTCGATGGATCAATAGTATAAACTTTGTTTATGCTGGTAATTTTCCAGGCATACAAATTTTGGTGAGTAAGGCTTGTTCGTGAAGGATTAAGTAGCAAGCTGGCGGCATTTGCAATCGCATTAAAATCTGCTGTAAAATAATAAAAGCGAATACCGATATTTTCAGAAGGCTCCGTTAATGGCCTAAATGAATAAAATCTTTTCATGGCCAGCCAACCGCCCGGGTTGCTTACATAATTAGCATAGGCAGGTATGGCTATCGCTTCCGCTTTTCCACCCACTGCCACAATAAAACCCGGCTGGCCAGCTTTACCAATATCCTGTGCATTTTTTTTGATGCTAAGCAACCTGTCTCCGGTGCTATCATAATAATTTGTCCATTGGCTGGTACTGTCAGTGCTTTCGCAGGCAGCTATACGTGTAACGCCATTTGATGATTTAAAGCTGCTGTACTTAATCTTCAAATCATCGAGGTAACAATTGTTACCAAATTTTGAAGTAAAAAGAAAAGAAACATACACTGAATCTGCCAGGCTGGCTGCTGATGGTAATGTTATTTGTTTATAGCTCCAACCCGATAGCCCCTGAACGGGAATACGCGGGTAAAACTCAAGGCTTTGCCAGTTGATCCTGTCTGTACTCCATTGCACCAAAACCCCTTCGCCTGCATAACCACTGCTAACATAATTGCTACTATCCTGGTACCACCGGAAAAGCAGGTCTACATCCTTTCCAACACCTTTTTTTATTAGGGAAGATGAAAGCCTGAGCGTCTTGTCTGCAGGAATATTGTAAGAATTAAAGCGAATCATTCCCGTGCCCTGCACAGGCAGTATATCCGGGCTAACCCCGCTTGATACAATCTTCAGGGCATTGTCCCTGCTTGAACTATCTGCAACTCCCCAATGGCAATTATCAGGATCATACAGATTTAATCCATCAAAACCATCAGCAAAAGCAGGAATGATGATGTTATCGCCGCAAAGCGTTCGGGTGCAGAAACTTTTACCAGATGAATAGGTAGATTGGTTTTTTACCTTCCAGACTTTATAACAATACGGATTGTTTTCAATGAGCGCCTGGTGTAAGAAGCTGGTGTTATTTCCTATGTACAATACAGTTCCTCCACCTTTAACAATCGACCCGATGCTATAAACACCTGTTGGTTCGCCAAAAATTCCGTCGGTAGTGTAGGCAAGCAGGTAAGTATTTCCACCAAAACATTGTTCTGTTACATTATTTTGCCAGCCAATTTGGATGGTAGCGCTACTGACCCCTGATGCATTCATAGATTTGATCGCATTCTGTTTGTTGGCAAATTCATTAGTATTTGCATTAGCATTCGTATAATGATGCGATCCATCAAAATTCCATTTCTGAATGTATACATTGCTATCAAGATCTGTTGTATAAACATAGCTTTTACCCCGCCCTTTATAAATCACTTTCGCGCCGCCGCTTATGGTATCACCAACCTGTAAATTACCCGACGGTGTTGTGAACAGTGTTTTATTATGGGCGATTAGTAGTACGGAATCAGAAACGCAGGATAACGAGTCGGCCCAGTTTAAATTGATTGTACAACCAATTTGATCTGTAATAATTAGCGGACCAACAAAACTTGAGTACAGGATGGAACTTGTTTTGTGAAACGAATAGCTTGTTCCGGAAAAACTCCAGATCCTGAAATAACGCCGCTGATTTACAAGAAGCGGGGTATTAAATGTTGCACCTGGGCCCGTATAAATAATATTGCCCCCACCTGGCAAAACATCGCCAACCTTCATGGTACCCGAGGGTGTTCCAAAAAGCAAGGTGTCGGAGGTTGCAATAATTACCTGGTTACCGGCATTGTTTTTCGTCCACTGTAAACTTGCCTGGCCACAGGATTGGCTTATGGAAAAAACGCTTACTGAATCAACAAGATTACCAATTGCCAAAGCAGCGGCATGAACTGCTTTAAAAGCATTTAACCTGCCGGTTCCTAGCTTACCTGTATAGGATGGGTTAAGCGGGTAAATATCATCTGTTGTACTAAGCAGTATGTTTCTTAATTGTTCGTTTGAAAGTTTACCCTGCGCTTTGCTAACACATAACGCAGCAACACCGCTAACATGCGGGCAGGCCATACTGGTACCCTGCAACCAGCCATAATTTGGAATGTTGGTTACCGGTAGCGTACTCAATATTCCTTTTCTTATTGAAATGCTTGTTTCACCACCTGGCGCTGCAATATCAACCCAACTTCCGTATGAACTGTATGAACTCTTCTTGTCATCATAATTTGTAGCTGCAACAGAAATCACTGGCGGGTAATTTCCGGGGAAATTTTCTACATCATTGCCAGCGTTGCCTGCCGAAGAAACCACAAGGCCGCCATTTAATACCTTGCCTCCGCCATTCATTATAAAATAATCAATCGCATCTGTTACCAATACAGAAAATGCGCCGCCACCCCAACTATTCTGCGAAATGGCCGCTCCATGATCAGCACTGTAAACAAAAGCATTTGCAGTGGCTTCGTCACCTGCATAAACACTGCTGCTGCTAAAAATTTGCATGCTCATTATGCGAACGCCGCTGCCTGCAGTACCATCGCCACCGGCGATACCGCTTACGCCAATGCCATTATTATTTACAGCACCAATGGTGCCGCAGACGTGGGTGGCATGAGAACTTGCTTGCAGCAAGTTGCTGTTGGCGTACCAGTTATACCCAAAGCGTTCGCCGTTTGAACCAATCCACAAATTTTGCCTGAGGTCGGGGTGGGAAGTGTCGACTCCTCCATCCATAACCGCTACAATTACGTTTGGTTTTCCTGTTTCCAGTTGCCAGGCCTCCGGCAGATCAATATCTGCATCAGTTCCTTCCGGCGAGGTAGCCCCTTCCTGCGCCGTGTGGTTATAATGCCATTGTTTGTTATATGCACTGTCTCCCACTGCCCATATTAACCCCGGATCAGACCCTTCGTACAGCGTACGGACATAGGATGGCTCAGCTGTTTCAATAAATGCGGACAATGCTTTGAATTGTTTAATGGCTGCTTTTACATTGACCTTTTTTGGCAATTGAATACTATACCAGCGTTGAAAAGCCCATGCTTTGTGCCGTGCACTGTTGTTATTTGTTTGAAGAATATTATTAAAGGAAAGCCTGGCTGAAGTAATGCCGAGGTTGCGAATGAGGGCGTCTACCGGTGTGATACCAAAACGAATATTTCCGTTAGCCGATTTACCTAC
>JBKJNG010000436.1:0-4136 GCA_046596065.1 Phnomibacter sp.
TGCCGAGGAAGACAATCGTTGGGTGGCCAGGCATCATCCGTTTACAAGCCCAAAGCCTGATCATATCAGCACCATGATCAACAACAGCCCGGTAATTGAAAATGCCGCTGAATACCTGAACCATCCTTACGCAGGTATTAAAGCAAATGCTTACGATATGGTGTTGAATGGTAATGAAATTGGTGGCGGAAGCATTCGTATTTTCCAGCGGGAATTGCAGGAGAAAATGTTTGCTGCGCTTGGTATGGATCCGGAAGAACAACAACACAAATTTGGTTTCCTGCTGGGAGCATTTGAATACGGTGCGCCACCGCATGGTGGTATAGCTTTTGGCTTCGACAGGCTTTGCGCCATCCTTGGTGGCAGCGAAAGTATTCGTGACTTTATCGCCTTTCCAAAGAACAATGCGGGCCGCGATGTAATGCTTGATGCACCTTCTACCATTGATGAAAAACAATTCCAGGAACTTCAGATTAAGCTTGATTTAAAATAATGAACCGACTAACGATATACAGGATTGTAAGTTATATGTTGCTTCCTGTAGGTGTTGTACTGGGATTGGTAACAGTAGCTGCCTTATTTTTTGCACTAAGTAATATTGCTATGCTGTTTTCTGTTTTTCTAACAGGTGCAACCGTCATTTATATCTTTTCCAGCTTTGTTTTTTTACAAAAGGGAATTGATAAGCGTATAGTAAGCAAGCATTTTTTAAAAGACCTGATTAAAGTGAATGCATTTGTCAGTTTGTTTTTTTCAATACTTGGTTTAATGCAGGGTATTATGATTTTATTAAACCCGGCGGCAACTCAAATACTGATTGATAACATGAAAGCAATGCAGCCCGATACGCCTCAGCCGGTTGATGCAGCAAAGCTGATGCAGGTAATGAAAGTGGTACTCTATTTCATGATCGTTCTCAGCAGCCTTTTATTATTTCATATAGGCTCAACCTTTCGCTATCTGAAACAGTATCCTGATTTATTTACGAAAGAATAATTGCCTTCACAAAAAATATACGTAGCTAAAAAAGCGGTTGTTTTATCAGCCGCTTTTTATTTTACCTATACTTTTCAAATAAGGTAAAATTGCCCGAACTTATTGTATAAAGGGATTGGAATACAGTACTTATAAGCCACGTACTTAAACTGAACAATTACATAGCTTTAAAAAATGGCATATATTCTTTTTTTAAAAATATCTTCTAATCCTCCTATTTTTGGCAGAATAGAAAAACAATATTGTTTTTTATTTCCAATTTTCTACGATTGTTGCAGTGTGAATGAAAATCATCTTATTTTCATTGTATGCCAACTATATCTCCAATACAAAATATTACAGGTTGGGATGAGATGTTTACCAACGAGGGTGTTCGGGAACGGTATCGCCATGTAATGGAGTCCCTCCAGCAAATGAGCCTGTCCACGCTTGATATTAAAGACCGCCAGGCTTCTGATTTTTTCATGAACCAGGGTATCACCTTTACCGTTTACAGCGATAATGAAGGTATCGAGCGCATCTTCCCATTCGACATCATTCCACGTATGATAACCAGCAATGAATGGAAGAAGATAGAAGCTGGTATAAAACAACGGCTGAAGGCGCTGAACATGTTCCTGAAGGATATCTACAACGAGCAGCAGATCATAAAAGATGGTATTATCCCCGCCAGCCTTGTTGCGAGTTGTCCGCACTTTTTAAAGGAAGTTGTGGGTATAAAAGTGCCGCATGATATTTATGTACATATATCCGGCATCGACCTTATTCGTGGTGCTGATGGAGTATTTTATATATTGGAAGATAACCTGCGCACTCCGAGTGGTGTAAGCTATATGCTCGAAAACCGCGAGGTAACCAAGCGTATTTTTCCCGAAATGCTGGTAGCCAACCAGGTACGCACCGTAAGCAAGTATCCTTTACTTCTGCACAAAATATTATCCTCACTATCGCCCCGGGGAGTGGATCATCCAACAGTTGTTTTGCTAACCCCCGGCGTTTATAATTCGGCTTATTATGAGCATACATTCCTTGCCCGCCAAATGGGTGTTCCATTGGTGGAGGGCCGGGACCTGGTGATTGACAAGCAGAAAGTGTACATGAAAACAACCACCGGTTTGCAACAGGTAGATGTAGTGTACCGCCGGCTTGATGATGAATTTTTGGATCCATTGGTTTTCAAACCCGATAGCATGTTGGGTGTGCCGGGCATCATGAGTGCTTACCGCAAAGGAACTGTTTCACTCGTAAATGCGGTGGGCAATGGTGTTGCCGATGATAAGGCAGTGTATGTGTATGTGCCCGACATGATAAAATACTACCTGAACGAAGAACCAATACTGCCAAACGTTCCCACCTACCGTTTGGAGAACGAAGATGCAAGAGAGCATGTTTTTGCTAATTTAGAAAACATGGTTGTAAAAGAAACCAATCAAAGCGGCGGTTATGGAATGATGATGGGAAACAATGCAACGCAGGAAGAAATGGATGCTATTAAAAAAGCCATTACCGAAAAGCCAAGAAACTTTATTGCCCAACCAATTATCAGGCTTAGTACCGTGCCTTGTTTAATTGATGGTAAATTGCAATCAAGGCACGTGGATCTTCGCCCATATGCTTTATGCGGTCCTGATGGTATAGAGATTGTACCTGGCGGTTTAACCCGCGTTGCATTGCGTGAAGGCAGCCTGGTTGTGAATTCTTCACAAGGTGGTGGAAGCAAAGATACCTGGGTTGTCGATTTTGAAGGATAGCGGTTGGTTGACTGGTTGATAGGTTAAAAGATTGAAAACCTGGTTTAAGAAGATTGATAGTGTTTGGCAATGGATTAGGTTGTCACGTTTCACATTTCACATTTGTATTTATGAGTATGCTGAGCAGGATTGCGGATAATTTATTTTGGTTAAACCGGTATATGGAACGTACGGATGGACTGGTACGCACGCTTCGTAATTTTTATATTCTCTCTTTCGAAAAAGACCTGAATGATGACACCGGTTATCAGCCGTTGCTAAATTGTTTTACTGCATTGCCCGATGCCACTATAACATCGATGAAAACCAATTTGCCGGCATTACTGAATTTTCTTATTACAGATACCTCCAATACCAACTCTGTAAAAGTATTGCTTGGTAAGGCAAGGGAAAATGCAAGAGGCTCGCAGGATAAGATCACCAAAGAGCTTTGGGAGCAGATTAACTCCATGTATCATTACATCAATAACCCCGAACTGGTTAATTTACTAAATGGCAACGAAGCGCTTTCGGTGATTGAACATTTGCATACACAAACGCTTTTATACAATGGTGTAGTGGATAGCACCATGCCCCGCGGCCTCGGCTGGAATTTTATGAATACCGGCAAGTATATCGAGCGTTGCCTGCAAACATTGGATATGACGGAATGGTACCTGATGCAAATAGATTACCGCATGGATGATGGTGGGGATATTTCTTATTGGCGCCACCTGTTGCTTTCACTATCGGGCTACGAACTGTATTTAAAAAATAACCGTGGCAACATGCACACAAGGCAGGTAATTGAGCAGGTTATTTTTAATAACGATTTTACGCGTTCGGTACAATATGCATTGGAAAGAATCAGCAAGTATTTAAGAGATATGACAATCGGTAATCCGCATAAAAATGCCATCGCTCTGCAAAAACAATTAGGAAGATTAAAAAGCATGGTCGAGTTTACTGATGTGCCCAATCTTACAGACAAAGAAATTGAAGAATTGCTGATTGAAATAAGAAAACAGCTATGGGATTTTTCCGCGGCTTTATCAAAACTTTTCTTCTCTTACGCATAATTTTTTCGTTGGAGAAAAAGTTTACTTGCTAAAATAACATTAGCATCCTGTAGCGATGTTTAAATAATAAATCAAACGCTATCCGTTTCAACAACTTAATATTGACATCGAATATTCTTTTGTCAAAACCGTCAGCTGTAGCTGTCAATACGATCAAACGATGCCGCTATTTAAGATCCATCACATAACTAATTACCAGTACGACAGGCCTGTAAAAGAAAACGTAAACCAGGTAAAAATTTTTCCTGTTGAAGATGCTAATCAAAAAGTAAAGGAATTTGAATTGACGGTTACCGGCGATCCCGTCGTTAACACATTCGAAGATTTTTTT
>JBKJNG010000474.1:0-3241 GCA_046596065.1 Phnomibacter sp.
ACTATAGCAACCAGTAATATTGGCTTTAAATTCATTCAGCGCAGTTAGTTGATCTCTTATGGGCAATATAAAATATTGATGATGTCGTCATTCCGGTTTTGTTCACAAACGATTCCATTTCAAACAAAGTATTTCTAAAATAATCAATGCCGGTTGCTTAAGCTGAGTTATCAGTGTTAAAAAAAATGGTATTGATAAAACAAGATGATCGCTAGCTTTTATACCCTGTGATAATCTGCCCGCCAGTTTGTAATTGCTTTTTTGATATCATCTGCCCGCATGTTTTCGGCGGCTGCTTTTTCCGCCATTTCAGGAAATGCTTCATCATCGGCAAATCTTAAAGCAATTATTTGGCCAGTTCTTAATGTTTTATTCAGCAGCTTACCTGTAAGTACAAAATGCCTGAGATTTTCTTCGGCCCTTATGGCACGGTCCTGCGCCTTTAACGCAAAACTTCTTGCATAAAAAGCAACTAATCCAATTACAATATTCATAACCACAATCAGCGAAGCTGAATACAAATTACTGTGATCGGAAAAGCTGTTTACAAGATTTACGATGGACCCGATAAGGCATAAAAGCAAAAGCGTTGATGAAATGAAATGATAACCCGGAACAAACTGACGGTGGTTTTTGTAATTCTGCGACATAAATTATTGTGATTGAATGTAAAATGTAAAAATTGTTATTTTAAATTATCCAGCACTGTAAACATTTTATTTACAAGTGCCGATGGGCTGCTGTTATAATTGTTAACCATAAATGTAACCACGTACTGTTTACCAGCTTTCGAAGTATGATAACCCGCATAACATTTTACATGGCCAATTGTGCCGCTTTTTAATTTCATACCGTTGTAAAGCGGCAATGCATCATAAAAAGCGGGAAACCAGCTGCGGCTTCTGGCTAAGTAGAGTGCACCCGTCATAGCATTTGGCGTAACACGATTCGCCGGGCTAAGTCCGCTACCATCATATACGTGCATTGCTTCTGTATCAAAGCCGTTTGCGGTATAAAAAGAATCTACCCATTCAAGCCCTTTTTCAGTAGAACCAAAGCCCTTTTTCTCCACGCCAATTGTTCGTACCAAAGCTTCACCATAAAGGTTAATGCTTTTTTTAAGTAACCAGTAAACAATGGAATCAAGTGCGGGAGATTGATTGGTGAATAAGTTTGTTACGGCAGCAGGCTTTGCTATACTGTTTACCACCATCGCAAAGTTGTTTTTAACATCGCCCGTAACGATGATACTTTTTGAACCCAGGTAATTTTTAATGGTATTAAGTGCCAGCAAATCGGCATTGGGTATTGACCCCGACACTTTGGTTCTATTCGGTTCCATAGTGCCCTGGTAAAGTGAAATTTCATCAAAAGGACTGGCGTAAATAATAGAAGCATCGCCAGTACCGGGCTTACCTGTTTTTACATCGTTTACAATTCCATCTTTATTAATCAATGCAGTATTGGCACCGGTAATTTGTACTGGATCATTTTGTTTTTTCCCCGTTTTTAAATACAGGTCATATTGATTCTCATTCCAGTTAATGGCCCAATGGCCCGCACCATAATAATTTCCCATATCGCTCCATATCCATCCATCGGGAACAGGGTTTAAATCGAAGCCTTTATCTGTGCCAATTATGTTTCCGGCAATGGTATCAATTCCTGCTTTTTTTATTGCGTTGGCAATATTTGAAAGTAAGGTTGCTTCGCCGGTTGCGGCATAACGCGGACTTGCCAGTGTTGGATCGCCACTGCCAGTAATTACCAAATCCCCAAATAATTTTTTACCAACTATGTTACCCGTGTACCCAATATTTGTCTGGTATTGATAAGATGGGCCAAAAGCTTCAAACGCAGCGATAGTTGTAATTACTTTTTGCGTACTTGCGGGCGCCATGCCGGTGTTGCTGTTCTTTTCAAAAATTACTTTGCCTGTTTCTGCATCCATTACACAAATGCCGGCAAGGGCATATTTCAGTTGAGCATCTTTTGTAAATACTTCCCATGCGGTCTGTAATTTGTTTGTTACGATATCCTGTGCGGGTAATTTCAAACAAGCCAGTACCATAATTACCAATTTCCATAGGTGCTTCATGCGTTGCGGTTTGCGGCAAATCTAAATTCTTACATTTACAGTATGGAAAATATGGTAAAAGAACCTTCCGTAAAATATAATTGGATTTCCCCGCAGGAATATCTTCATGCCGAACGCTTGTCGGAAGAAAAGCACGAGTATTTTGAAGGGGAAGTAATTGAAATGAATGGTGCCTCCCTAAAGCACGAGGATATCGTTTCAAATATTGTTGGCGAGATTCGGAATAAGTTGAAAGGGAAAGACTGCCGCGTTCGTGCCAGCAACCTGCGAACGGCATCACCCTTTTTTAAATCGTTTATGTACCCCGATGCCACCATAGTTTGTGGCGAAGCGCAACTATCCGATGAAAATTTTGATGTATTACAAAACCCGGCAGTTGTTTTCGAAGTGGTATCAAAATCAAGCATGGGAAATGATTTTGGACGTAAATGGATGTACTACAAACAAATCCCGTCGTTACAGGAATATGTGCTGATTAATTCCTTTCAGAAGGTGGAAGTGCATATATACCGGCGCAACGGTAATAATACCTGGACCCTCGAAACCTGCAATAACCCCGCCGACTCATTAATCCTCAATTCCGTGGGCATCAGTATTTTGATTTCAGACATCTATGAAAATGTAACTTTTGAACCATTAACGGAAGAAGAAGGAATATTAGGATGAATAATATTTATGCAACGCTTGTAACCATAGGCGATGAATTGTTGATTGGGCAGGTAATTGACACCAACAGCGCCTGGATGGCGCAGCAATTAAATTCCATTGGCGTTATGGTAAAACGAAGAATTTCTGTCGGCGATAACAAGGCAGATATCTGGCAGACGCTGGACGATGCTGCAAAAGACACTTCAGTTATTTTAATTACCGGTGGCCTTGGCCCAACCGCCGACGATATTACCAAACCACTCCTATGCGAATATTTTGGCGGTAAAATGGTGGTAGATGCTGGTGCATTGCAAAACGTTACCGATATTTTTAAACGACTTAACCGACCCATGATTGCCCGTAATATGCAACAGGCCGAAGTGCCTGATGTATGTACCGTTATTCAAAATGAACGGGGCACTGCGCCGGGTATGTGGTTCGAAAAAGACGGACGCATTTTTGTAAGTATGCCGGGCGTTCCGCACGAAATGAAAG
>JBKJNG010000506.1:0-6832 GCA_046596065.1 Phnomibacter sp.
TGGCGGTTTTAGCATCAATCATTTTTTGTTTGAACATCTCAGTTGCCATGCGCACTGCGGCAATGCCATTGCGTTTGCCAACACGGCATTGCAACATATAAAGCTTGCCTTTTTCAATGGTAAACTCAATATCCTGCATGTCTTTATAATGATCTTCCAGGCGTTCCTGGTAGCTATATAATTCCTCATATAATTCAGGCATTAATTTCTCCAGTGAAGTGAAATGTTTGCTTTGGTCGTTCATGGAATATTCGTTAACAGGGGCAGGAGTGCGGATGCCGGCAACCACATCTTCGCCTTGTGCGTTCACCAGGTATTCGCCGTAGAATTTATTCTCGCCCGTTCCGGGATTACGCGTAAATGCCACACCCGTACAACTGTCATCGCCCATATTACCAAACACCATTGCCTGCACATTCACGGCAGTTCCCCACTCGTCGGGTATTTTTTCAATGCGGCGGTATTCAATGGCACGTTTGCCATTCCAGCTGCTGAAAACAGCACCTACACCACCCCATAATTGTTCGTATGGATCATCGGGAAACTCGGTTCCCAGTACTTTTTTTACAGTCTTTTTATAATCTTTTACCAGGCCTTTCAGTTCAGCAACAGTAAGGTCTGTATCGCTGGTATAGCCTTGTTTTGTTTTGATGGCTTCCAGTTTTTCATCGAGGATTTTGCGGATACCTTTGCCATTTTTCACTTCTATACCGCCTGCTTTTTCCATCACCACATCGGCATACATCATTATCAAACGCCGGTATGCGTCGTAAGCAAAACGTTCATCGCCGCTTTGTGCAATAACGCCTTGTATCGTTGTTTCGTTAAGACCAACATTCAATACGGTTTCCATCATGCCCGGCATACTTTTTCTTGCGCCCGAGCGAACAGAGACAAGTAATGGATTTTTATCGTCGCCAAATATTTTTCCGGTGATTTTTTCCATTCTTGAAAGTGATTCCTTCACCTGCTCATTCAATACTTTGGGATATTTCTTTTTGTTGTTGTAGTAATAAGTACATACTTCAGTGGTAATAGTGAAGCCCGGCGGCACTGGTAATTTCAGCTTTGGGTGCCCGGCCATTTCTGCGAGGTTTGCGCCCTTACCACCCAATAGATTTTTCATGGATTCGTTGCCATCGGCCTTGCCGCCGCCAAAAAAGTATACATACTTCCCGGCTTTTGTACTTTTTGTCATAAACAAGCTTTTAAGTTGAGCATAGGTAGGCAGAACGGTTCCGGTTTTAGAAAACCTTGCTCATGCAAAAAGCTGATTCTTGTCAGGTGGCTGATAATAGGATTAGTGGTTAGGTAGAACGAAAAGCGATTGTTTGTCATGGGCCTGGTGGATAATATCGCGAAATCAAAAAATTCGCCGTGCCGGTTGTTGGAGGGTTATTTGAAATATTTCCGCCAGTGAAAAATTTGCTGTTTTTAGCCGCTGCAGGTAAGCGCAAGGAGCAGGATTAGGTGGACTTCTCCAACAATTCACACCAAATTTTAATACACTTCACACCCTTTGCCACATCTTTTTATTGCGGGTGCTGTTGAAAAGTTATAAAACTATTTAACATGATAACAGCAAAAAAATCAGGAAAACTGTTTATGGCTTTAGCCTTTGCAACAGTAATGACAACCACTTTTACCGCGTGCGATAAAAACAATGACGATGCAGCAGGGCCACAATCCATTGCGGACATAGTGTATACCAATGCCAGTTTTTCTTTGTTGAAAGCCGCTGTTGCAAAGGCTGAACTCGGCGCAGCATTATCTTCCGGCACGCTTACCGTTTTTGCCCCCGACGATGCCGCATTTGCCGCATCAGGCATCACATCCGCCACTATTGGTACGTTAACCAAAGATCAGCTGGCGAATATCTTAACCTATCATGTGGTGGCAGCTAATGTTCCTTCATCGGCTGTACCTGCCAGCGATACAGTAAAAACGTTGCAGGGAAAAAATATATATGCATCTAAGAACGCCAACGGTGTTTTTGTAAACGGCAGCGCCGTAAAAACTGCTGATGTAATGGCTTCCAACGGGGTGATCCATATTATTTCCAGTGTACTGATGCCGCCTACTAAAACAATTGCCCAGCTTGCAACGGAAACGCCCGAATTATCGCTGCTGTTGTCAGCTGTGGTAAAAGCAGGTTTGGCAGGCGCTGTAAGCGGCCCGGGAAAATATACTGTATTTGCACCTACCAATGCGGCTTTCACTGCAGCAGGTTTTCCTACCGTTGAATCCATCAACTCGGCCGACATGACTGCGGTTGCGGGTATTGTTGCCGCACATGTGTTGCCAACCAATGTTTTTGCCAGCGATCTTATAGCCGGCGCTACCCCTGCAACCGCGTTGCCTGGTACCAGTTTGAGCGTTGGTATTACGCCTCCATCTGTAAAAATTACCGGCAGCTCGCAGGCAGCGTCCAATATTGTGGTGCCAGCCGGTGTAAACATTATTGCAACCAATGGTGTTGTACACCTAGTAGACAGAGTATTGTTACCATAAAATTTATCTACCGGGAAGAAGCTGTTTTAAAAGTAGGATCAACACCTTTAAAACAGTTTCTTCTTTAACCAGCCTGGTATGTTCACCCACAAAAGCAGGTATATATTCGCATTATTACTTTCGGTATATACTTACCTCAATACTGAGTTTTGCCGGGTGTACGATTATTTCAATATTCGTGTCGACTGGTATGTTGCTTTTGCCACTATTTTATCCATCAGCCTGCTGATACTGGAAGCCAATCGCCTGATAGAACCGTTTATAAGAAGCAAGGTTCCACCTTATAATTTTAAGATCCGTTTTCCAATCGTATTTTTTATTACCGGAAGTATTATCGCTACGGTCATTACCGGGGTAATTGTTTTGATAGTGGGCATGTTAATGCACAAATATTCTTTTGAGGAAAACATTACGCCGCTTAAATTAAATCTCACCTATGCATGGCTGGTAAACCTGCTATATCATTTGCTTAATACTGTTATTTATTATTTCAAAGAATATACTTCAAGCCGCATTGAAGCAGAGGAATTAAAACGCTTTCATACCCAAGCCGAATTACAGTTGGTGAAGAGCCAGATTAACCCGCATTTTTTATTTAATAACCTGAATGTGTTGTCGGCATTGGTTATTCAAAACAATTCCGAAGCCAACCGTTTTATAGAAGAATTTTCGAAAGTATATCGTTACATTTTAAACAATCACGAGAAAGAACTGGTAGATCTGAAAACAGAATTACATTATATAAATCCCTACATTTTTTTACTGCAAAAACGTTTTGGCGACGGGTTGAAATTTACCATTGATATACCGGATAATTATGGAACATGTCTTGTAATTCCCGCCGCCATCCAAATGCTGATAGAAAATGCTATTAAACATAACGTGGTAAGCAGGCATAAACCTCTGCACATTACCCTGCATGTAAATGGCAATAATACCGTGGTGGTTTCCAATAACCTGCAGGCTAAAAAAAATGTTGAAAATTCTACGGAAATAGGTTTGAAGAATATTGTTAAACGATACAGCCTGGTAAGTAACCGCGAAGTGTTGATAAGCAATGAAGCCAATGCTTTTAAGGTTGAACTTCCTTTGATTAATCCTAACTGAAGTTGCCCATGAATATTTTAATTGTAGAAGATGAAATGCTTGCGGCAGAACGATTGCAATTGCTGGTAAAACAATACGATCCATCGATACACGTAATGGCTTGCCTTGAAAGTATTGAAGAAACAGTGCAATGGTTACAAACAAAAACCCATCCTGATCTGCTGTTAGTGGATATTCATTTATCGGATGGACACAGCTTCGAAATTTTCAAACAGGTAACGATAAACAAGCCTGTCATTTTCACTACCGCATACGATAATTATGCGATTGATGCCTTTCGTCATTTAGCCATCGATTATATTTTAAAACCCATTACTTCAGAAGCGCTTGCTGCAGGTATTCAAAAATTTCGCACACTTACAAATACTACTTCTCCACCCGATTATTCTGTGTGGATGGAATACTATAAATCCAATCTGGTAAACCGCTACAAGGATCGCTTTTTGGCCAAAGTTGGAACACGTACCTTTTTTATACAGGCTGATGAGATAGCCTATTTCTATGCTGACAATAAAACTGTTTACCTGGCCGACCGGGAAGGCAATCGTTTCATTATTAACTATAGCATAGAGAAATTAGAACCACTGTTGGATCCTTATTATTTTTTCCGCATTAACCGAAAGATGATTGTGCACAGCAAAATGATTGATGTAATAAGACCTTATTACAATAATCGATTGAAAATTGCACTAAAAAATTTACCGGTGACAGGTGATATGATCGTTAGCCGTGAAAGGGCCGCAGCCTTTAAAAAATGGGCAGAAGGATGAGCGAAATTTCAGTCTAATTTTTAACAAAGAGGTCGTCTTGAATAAACTGACCACAGGAAAGCCTTTACTACCAGCCAATGCCATAGTCTTCCCCATTGTTACTGCTGCCGCCCCAAAAACTTCCATGTTTCCAATCGAAATAGATGGCATTGATCGGCCCGCTGCTGCGGCTGTCAAAACTTAAGGTATAGCCCATCTTTTTTAGCTCGTTTTGAATGCTATCCGGGGTACTGGTATTCAATAAGATGTTGCCCGGGCGTGGTTTGCGGTCGTTTATAGCTGTACCGCCTAACGAAAGCCATAACTGGTTGCTGTTTATGTTGGCAGCTTCGGTTGCCTGTTGCACGTTCATCCCAAATTCGGTAACGTTTAAAAAGAATTGCAGCAGGTTCTGGTCCTGCGTATCACCTCCTTGGACGGCAAAGGCTAAATAGGGTTTGCCATCTTTCAATGCCATAGATGGCGTAAGTGTAACCCTGGGTCTTTTGCCGGGTGCTATAACGTTAAATGGGTTGATGTTTGAGTCAAGCACAAAGCTTTGCATACGTTGGCTCATACCAATACCTGTATTACCTGCAATACAGGCGGGTAACCAGCCACCACTTGGCGTTATAGAAACAACCCAGCCATCTTTATCGGCCGCTTCAACACTGGTGGTGCCAAGCATTAACCGTTGCTGATATTCTACCATCGAACTGGTATTAATGATATCATGCGATGGCGAAAAATTTCGCTTGCTGGTATCCATTTCATACCCACGGCTTTTTAGCAATGATACATAAGGATTTTTTTTGCCTTCAAAAGGGTAGGGATCACCCGGGCCGATATCAGGATCGTTCTTTTCAAATTTAATAAGGCCAGCTCTTTGTTTTGCATACTCTTTACTTAGCAAACCTTTAATTGGTTCGGCCGGCGGAAAATTTGGATCGCCATAATAAAAATCACGGTCGGCAAACGCCAGGCTCATGGCCTGGTAAATGGTATGAATATATTTGGTGCTGTTATAGCCCATGCTTTGCAGGTCGAAATTTTCAAGGATATTTAATGATTGCAACAGTGCGGGTCCCTGCGTCCATTGCTGCAGTTTATAAACATCAATGCCTTTGTAATTTACCTTCATCGGTGCTTCTTCAACCGGCTTCCAATTTGCCAGGTCCTGCATGGTAATAAGGCCGCCCTGTTCCTTGCTGCCTCGAACAAATTCCGCTGCAATATCTCCTTTGTAAAAGCGGTCGCAGGCCGCCATAATTGCATCTTTTCTTATCTTACCTTTCTTCAGCGCCATTTGTTCTGCCTCCACCAATTTAGTGAGGGTTTGCAACAAATCTTTTTGTACAAATATTTCTCCTGCTTCGGGTGCTTCCCATTTTTCACCGGTGTGAGTTAGCAAAACTTTTTTACTGTACGGCCATTGTTTTATCAGGTCTTTACCACGTTCGATGCTATTGGCTGTTTGTGCGTCTATCGGGTAGCCTGCTGCAAGTTCCATGGCAGGCGCTAATACTTGTTTCAAACTCAGGGTTCCATAGTTGGCAAGCATCAGGCAAAGTCCGCCAACCGTGCCCGGTGTGGTAGCAGCAAGTGGTCCATACTCGGGTGGAAAATAATAGCCTTTGCTTTTGAAAAAATCGACGGTGGCTCCGGTTGGTGCAACGCCCATTGCATTTATGGCAATCACCTGTTTTGTTTTTGGATTAAAGATCAGCGCCTGTGTCTCCCCGCCCCAGCTCAGCACATCCCACATGGTACAAGTGGAGGCCAGCATGGCACAGGCGGCGTCGACTGCATTGCCACCCTTTTGAAAGATCATAGAGCCTGCAGTGGCGGCTAAAGGCTTCCCTGTAATTGCCATCCAATTCTTACCATGCAAAACGGGCTTTTGTGTGCGTTGTGCAGTCGCCGTAATTACAATTGAAAATGCAATAAAAATCGATGCTGCCTTTTTCATTAACGTAAGGTTGAAAATTAAAGATATTGTAAGATCTTTTTACAACATGGCTGAGGTTGAAAATTGGGCTATGATACAGCACGCATCAAATTCATGGTGAATCATAGTGGTGATTATCCGCCGTCAATTATCACCACAAACTACTCGCCAATTATCCCTTAATTTTATTTTGTTTAATTAGCTCAACGTTATAGTAAAAAATCTTTGCTTATGCAATCACGCCGCCATTTTTTTCAAAAGCTTGCTTCTTCTGCTTTAGTACTGCCTTTAATCTCTCAAAATATTAAAGCTGCAGATAGTCCTTTTGATGAGCATTACGATGGCCCGGTACTGCGGGTGGCCATTATGGGGTTAGGTAGTTACGGCAGCCGCGTTGCTGAAGCAATGACAGCTTGTAAAAAAGCAAAACTTACGGGTCTTATCAGTGGTACGCCATCTAAAATAAAAGACTGGCAAAGCAAATACAGTATTGCTGATGAGAATTGTTACAACTACG
>JBKJNG010000536.1:0-3172 GCA_046596065.1 Phnomibacter sp.
TTTACTTTTTCTATTCTGTTATAAGCCGATAGTTTATTATTTTCAGGTAACAATTAAAAAGCCTGTGCCTCAATCTCAGCAATGGATGCACATGTTTTTAACCATTATAAACTCACACTTCCATATAGTTTTTTATGACACAATCTAACATTTGGAAAGAAGCGCTGAATGACCTTGCTCTATTGCAAATTGAATTGGAAGAAAAAGGCGGACCAACTGAAGATATTGAATTGCACAACCGCATTATCTACCAGCAAACAATACTGTTAAAAAGTTTTGGTCTACCTGGCAGTATCGATTTTATCAAGCTTACAAACTTCGACAACATACCTGCAGAAAAAGAAATTAATATCAGGATCGAACAATTAAAAGTAGCCGCTACAAATTATCTTTTAGCCGATGCTCAAACAGAAGTAAAAATTCTTGAAAATGCAAAAACGCAAAAGCTTGATCCTTTTAATGTACTTCCTGAACTAAATATCAGAACACATATCTATACCATATTCGTCTTCGATAAAATTTTACTTCCCGCAAAAGATTCAGTAGAAAATATTTGGAAGGAATTGCAGTTAACAAGAGATCCCGAAGTATTGGATTACACAGGAAAAATTGGCTTAAAAGAATACGATTTTGAACCGCATGTAGACTACAAAAAACTGTTGGAAGCAAAAGGACTTAAATACCTGAAGCAATTTATAAAGTCACAAGCCGAATTATTAAGTGATGATGATTACTGATTGTAATTATCTTTTTACATCTTCCTCTTTTTGAAGTTGTTGTAGCATTGTACCAAGGGTTTTTTATGACCGGAAATACGAGCCTGTGCCAAAGAAGTTTTTAAATACCAGATAGCTTCCTTAAATTTTTATTGGTCATATACCGCAAGTGGCCTGCTCAAAAAAATAACTGTTCAACTTTTACACCACACAATTGTTATTTGTTCATGAACATTCTTGTAACAGGAGCAAATGGCTATATTGGTCAACGGCTGATACCGGTGCTGATTGATAATGGCCATAAGTTATTTTGCTGTGTACGCAATAAACACAGATTTGAAGAAGCGCATGCACATGAAAATATACAAATAGTAGAAGCAGATTTTTTACAGGAGCCTGAAGAAATTCATCTGCCTGAGAATATTGATGTAGCATTTTTTCTTGTACACTCAATGACCACAAAAGGCGATTTTAAAGATAGGGAAGCAACAACCGCTTCTAATTTTTTACAAGCACTTGAAAAAACAAAATGCCGGCAGGTTATTTACTTAAGCGGCATTGTAAATAACGAGCATCATTTATCCGATCATCTTGAATCCAGATTAAATGTCGAAAAAATATTAAATAGCGGTAAAATACCGGTTACCACTTTAAGAGCCGGCATTATTGTAGGTTCAGGCAGTGCTTCATTCGAAATCATAAGAGATCTTGTTGAAAAGTTGCCGGTAATGATCACACCAAAATGGCTGAATACACTTTGCCAGCCAATAGCTATACGGAATGTTATTCATTACTTATATGGGGTAATGTTAAAGCCTGATTATTATGGCAAGCATTATGATATCGGCGGGCCCGATGTGCTTAGTTACAAACAAATGCTGCTTAAGTTTGCAGAAGTAAGAAAGCTGAAACGCCGCATTTTTATTGTTCCGGTAATGACGCCCCGACTATCATCTTACTGGTTATACTTCGTTACTTCCACCAGTTATTCACTTGCCGTCAACCTGGTGGACAGCATGAAAATAAATGTGGTTGCTTCCCCTAATAATCTTGCAAACGAATTAAACATATCGCTGATACCTTATAAAAAAGCCGTTGAAATGGCTTTTGAAAAAATTGAACAAAACCTGGTACTAAGCAGTTGGAAAGACTCATTTACTGCCAGTAACACGCCTGCCGAATTCATGAATTATATTGAAGTGCCAAAGTTTGGTTGTTTCCAGGATTTAAAGTGGCGGCCTCTGCATGGCGATACAGCAAAAGTGATTCAGAATATTTGGAGTATTGGTGGTGAAAAAGGCTGGTATTATGGCAATTATTTATGGAAAGTTCGCGGCCAGATGGACAAGTTTGTTGGTGGTGTAGGTTTAAGGCGTGGCAGAAGAAGTGCCATCGATGTTTACGCTGGTGATGCGCTTGATTTTTGGCGTGTTTTAATTGCTGATAAACAAAATAAACGCCTGCTGCTTTTCGCAGAAATGAAATTGCCCGGCGAAGCATGGCTAGAGTTCAAGATCATGAAAAAAGATAACCAGCCACATTTACGGCAAACGGCTACGTTTCGCCCCAAGGGCCTTTGGGGAAGAATCTATTGGTTTACAATGCTTCCTTTTCACTACTTTATTTTTAATGGCATGATTAACAACATCATTAAAACAAAAGATTAGAGTTTAAATTTTCAAAGCGCTCTAAATTGCCCCATGGTTACTTATAATCCTAAAGAATGGTTTAAACCATTAATACAATTTCACCGGGGCGACACTTTTAGAAAGTTATGGCCAATGCTTATAATGATTGGCGTTTATACCGCCATTGTAGCATTTTTAGAAATAAAATACCTTAACCTAAGCAACGATAGTCATGTAAAAAATATACCCATCATGCACAGCTTGCTGGGTTTTGCCATCTCTATGTTGCTGGTGTTTAGAACAAACACTGCCTACGACCGGTGGTGGGAAGGCAGGAAATTATGGGGGGCATTGGTTAACGCAAGTCGTAATCTTGCAGTTAAGTTAGATGCCATGTTGCCGCAGGATGACAGGCGAAACCGTAGTTATTTCGCCACTATAATTAGTCTTTATCCAAAAGAACTGCAGCGGCATTTGCAGAAGGAAAAAACAAGACTGGAGCTCGATGCTAACCCACATCCTGAAATACCAGACTTCGACCGAAGCCGTCACGTGCCATCCCAATTAATATCGCATCTTCAGCAGCGCATAACAAAGTTGATTCGCAATGGAGAAATGAATGATCAGCAATTGCTGGTATTAAATACTGAACTCATAGCCTTCCTCGATATATGTGGCGCCTGCGAAAGAATTAAGAACACGCCCATTCCCTATTCTTATAGCAGTTTCATAAAAAAATTCATCTTTATTTATGTGCTCACATTGCCGCTGGGTTATGTGTTTTCATTAGGGTATATAGCTGTACCTGTTGTGGTATTTGTTTTTTAT
>JBKJNG010000630.1:0-6902 GCA_046596065.1 Phnomibacter sp.
CGCAGCCGCACACAGCCACATGCGCCTGTTGAAGCCGGTTATGCTCATTCCATCGCCAACATAATGACCAATGCCGCAGTGCACACCGGCATCAAAGCAACCTTCGATGAAAAAACGCAGGAAGTAATGGCCGGTGGAAAAGTTTTTAAATATTAATTGATCGCATTGTTATTGCCCGAATTTTTTTGTTGACAAGCTGCTGTAATTCTAATCATCTCCCTTGTGTCACTCACTGCGGCAGTTACAGCAACATTGAGCAATCTTCATTCAATCTTTGCTTATAAAAATTGAAATGCATTAATACATCCTATTGAATGTAATGAACAATAGGATATATTGTTTTTAAAAATTATTGCTGAAATGAAATTGTATTCTCTTAATAGATTTTGATATGTCAGCTGGTATAAAAGAGACTATCTCCATGCAACAAACCATGCGCTGGTATGGCCCCAATGATCCTGTTAGTTTAGCCCATATTAAACAAGCAGGCTGCACTGGTGTAGTAAGCGCATTACATCATATTCCAAATGGCGAAGTGTGGCCTGTTGACGAAATAAAAAAGCGCATTGCAATAGTTGAATCCGTCGGTTTGCAATGGACAGTCGTTGAAAGTGTACCCGTACATGAAGCGATTAAAACAAAAACCGGCGGCTATCTTCAATACATTGAAAATTACAAGCAAACCTTACAAAATTTAAGTGCCTGCGGTATTTATATAGTTACGTACAATTTTATGCCGGTGCTTGATTGGACACGCACCGATCTTAGTTTTGAAATACCCGATGGCAGCAAAGCGTTGCGTTTTGAAAAAGCAGCATTGGTTGCTTTTGATGTTTTTATGCTACAAAGAAAAAATACGGAAAATGAATATAGCACAGATGAAATAGCCAGGGGCAAATCGCTGTTCGATAAAATGAATGATGAAGAAAAAGTACAGCTGCAAAGAAATATTATTGCGGGTTTGCCCGGTAGTGAATTGCAGTTTACACTCGCACAATTTCAACTGGCATTAAATGCTTATGATGGTATTGATGCTGCCTTACTACAACAACATCTTATTTATTTTTTACAACAGGTAATTCCTGTTGCAGATGTTAGCGGGGTGAAAATGGTTATTCATCCCGATGATCCGCCTTATCCCATTTTTGGTTTGCCAAGAGTGGTAAGTACCGCCGAAGATATCGAAGCTTTGATCCATGCTGTTCCTTCTTTAAACAACGGCTTGTGTTTTTGCACAGGTTCATTTGGTGTACGTGCCGGTAACGATTTGCCTGCTATGGTGAGGCAATTTGGCGACCGGATCAACTTCATTCATTTACGCAGTACGCAACGCAATGAAAACGGAGATTTTTATGAAGCAAATCATCTCGAAGGAAATGTTGATATGTACGCTGTGGTAAAAGAAATTGTGCAACTCATGCAGCAACGTAATGTATCCATTCCCATGCGTCCGGATCATGGTCATCAAATGCTGGACGATCTTAAAAAAACAACCAATCCCGGTTATAGCGCTATAGGGCGTTTGCGTGGCTTGGCAGAATTGCGTGGACTCGAACTTGGCATTCAGCGATCGTTATAAATTTGTGTTATTGATCTTAAATCCAGTTGTTTAATTTCCAGTTCGTAATTCATGCTTTCAGATAAAAGTAGCCAATCCGAATTTTGGGGCTACATACAGCTAATTGCGCCAGGTAAATTTGTGTTGAACTAATCTGTCAGCCTCGCTGCAAACAAGTCTCTACCGGCCCTGCAAAGCGGTAATTAGCCTTGTTTATCCGTACATCATTATCACCCATTTTTGTATGCGGCTTTTCGATTGTTGCGCATACCGATTTGGGTTGGGTAACATCCAGTTGATAAAGTGCGCATGTTGGTTGCTGCACGCAGTCTTTTTCTGCAAACAAAATGGCGGCTGCTTTACCAATCCCGTTTGATGCCCTTGTAATTAAAGCGGATTAGGTCAATATAAATCAAACTGACGATTTATTGGCTATCTCTGATGGAGTTAAATTAGTTACTTTACGAAAAAAGAAATAACTATTTCAAAACCGGTTATGAATAAATATTTAAAAGTGGTAGCGGGTTTTGTTCTGCTGTTTGCATTATATCATGCAGCTGAGTATTTTGTATTGTTTAAGAACAATGCTGCAGGTTTCCTTGGTTTTCAATTATTATTTTTCGTGGCCGCATATTTAATTGCTAAATGGCAGGGGTATAAAAGTTTAGCGGCATGGGGGATAGATACAAAAAAACGCTGGCTTAAACACCTGATTGCCGGTATGATAATGGGTGTGTTATTATATGGGCTTTCATTTTATACAACAGTATATCTTAACGGCGAAATTATTCAACCTGTTCCATCCTTAACTGCGGTGTTACCACAATTGGCGTTGTTTTGTTTTGGCACTTTTTTTTCCTCTTTTTCAGAAGATATTTTAACACGTGGTTATTTATACCGCCATTTCGGGAATAAAATGCCCGTTAGTTTATTTATAGTTCTTTCGTCATCTGTTTATCTCCTTAATCATATTTACCGGCTTACCGGGGGATGGGAAACCTGTATTTATCTTTTTTTACTGGGCGTTTTATTTGTAATTCCAATGATAATTACCAAAAGACTTTGGTTTACAGGCGGTATGCATTGGATAGGTAACACTACTTTTTACTTCACGCATACCCTCATCAACACATCAAATAGCAACGCTACCATTTCCTCAAACCTGGTATTTATTTTTTGTATATTAATCTTTATTCCCATTAGCATTTTATTAGTTAATGCTTTAAGACTAAACAAGCAATCTACTCATTCAGGGAGGCATAGATTAGCATAATAGCATTAAATTAATCGGGGGTAAACATTGCGGTCAATCTTTTGGCTTGTTCCCTTCATCTTTGTGCCACATCTATGAATGCTAAGCACAATATCTGGCAATTGTCATACTGGTCGCAAACGTGGGCTGGTATGCCTGTAAAGCAACGCAGGTTATTCGGTGGAATCATGCTGGTTCATTTTATATTTTCCTTGTTATATACTTTAAAGCAGGGCGTTTTGTTTGATGAACCGGATTATTACAACTATGTATTTCATTGGGCTACAGGAAAACCTGAAAGAAATTTCCCTATCATGGACAGCAAAACTCCTATGATGGCGTTTTCGCTGATCCCCGTTGTTTTGAAACCCTTACTGCCAGACCATTTATTAGCACAGGATGTTTTCTTTTACCTGAAGGCGGGGCGACCTTTTATGTATGCGTACCAATTGCTTGGAGCCTTTGTGGTTTGTTGCTGGTTGTATAGGAAAGCAGATTTCGGTAAATGGATTTTACCCTTGCTGTTTTTTTGTTTTGATCCATTAATATTCTGCTATGGAATGGTGGTTGGCAGCGATCTTGCAAGTGCTGCTTTGCTTGTTACTACCATGTATGCTGCATGGCGTTTTACGCAAACAAAAAATAACCGCTATTGGTATGTCGTTTGTTTTGCTGCAGCATTAGCAGTTGTAACAAAAGCATCCATGGTTTATTGTTACCCGTTGCTGCTTTTATTGTTTGCTTATTTCAGTTGCAAACACAAATCCCTTAATTATAAAAAAACATTTCTGCAACTGCTTGCATTTGTAATTATACAGCTTGTAGTTATTAACCTGGCCTATTATGGTAAAGGAAGTTTTACTCCATTCGGTAACATACATTTTGCCAGCCAGTTATTCGGGGGGTTTCAATCTGCAACTATCTTTTTACATGCAGTACCGGTGCCTTTTCCTGCTGCTTTTATACAAGGCTTCGATATGTTGCAGCAGCATGCGGAAATTGGTGGCTGTAAACCGGAAAGCACTTACCAGGGTGTCTGGATTTTTAATAAAGTTTATTGCGATACATCTGTTTGGTATTACTACCTGGCAACTGCGCTGTTTAAATTTCCATTATTTATCTGGCTGATTATAATAGCAGCATTTGTAAGATTTTTCAAGACGGGAAAAAAGCGTGTACAGCTTAAGGAAAACATCTTTGCCTGGCTGCCAATTATTTACTTTTTATTTATCCTGAGCTTTGCCAATAAATTCCAGATTGGCATACGGCATACAATCATAGTAATGCCATTTTTATACATTGGTTTAAGCAATACCATAAATGAGTTGTATGATAAATACAAACCCTTGTTTTACACGTTGTTGTTATTGCATGTAATAAGTGTTGGGAGCTATTTACCCAATCTTATTGCTTACACAAACGAACTAGTTTGGAATAAAACAAAAGCTTACAGAATCATTAGAGATTCGTCACTGGATTACGGACAATCCGGCCCATGGGTAAATGATTTTATTGAAGAAAATAAGGCGTATAAGATACCTGCTAATATGCCTGACACCGGTAAGTTCGCCATTACGGTAGCGGATCTTTTTGCAACGCACATGGGGCCATTAAAAAACATTGCCTGGCTGCGTGAAAATTTCGAACCCGTAGCGAATTATCAGCACACTATTTTATTGTTTGATATTTCGGCTGCCGATGTAAAGGCGAAGGGGTTGACAATAAAAGAAAGACAATAGTTTCATTTAGATGATTATCACAAAACCGTTTGCCAAAAGTATTTTTGCCACTGGTCGCTATCCCATCTTTTGAATACTTCTTTCACCTGTGCAAACATATCGTTACGCGATACTTTTTTGCCTTTTGGGGAAGGTGCTATTTCAGTAGGTTTAAGTGCGGTAAGTTCAAGTTTGGTTGCAAACACAGTTGTAGAAAAACGGGGAATGGCAATGCCCAAAATCATGCCCGGTAAACCGTGATAATTGCCTGGCCCTGCAGGGCATAATATTTCCTCTGTGTAGAATGCCACCACGTATAAACTATCAAAAAATTTTCCGACCGCTTTACGACAGGTAAAACCTGCTATATCGCGGGTGTCATTACCAATTTTCCACTCTATGTTCATCAAGCTATCGTCAAGCCGGTATAATTTTTCAAATACCTGTTTGGTAGTTATGGTGTGGCCGCTGTCGTAATTGTTATAGGTTATATCATTGTCTTCATCTCCGCCTCCCCACATCTTTTTCCACGGATCGTCGCCTACCTCTTTTCCGATTTTGTAAGTGCTTTCGTGTTCGTTAAAACGTAGGTCAAAATAAGTGGTGCTAAACTGTGGCAATCTTCTTTTCATTTCATCTGCCCACATGCCATCACCAACTCTTTTATGCATGTTCACTTTTTGTTCAAACTCAATTTTACCCGTGCTTATAAATTGTGTTTGTGCGTCCGCACTGTATTGACTTCCTATCAGTATCGACAGTATCAGTATATTTAAAATATGTTTCATTTTTGTATAGTATTTTATTTGTATCCGGCTGTTCATTTTAGGATTGGCTGTTTCCCCGTTAATCGTCACATCATCACATTTGCATTACCACTGATCTTCTTTTTGTGGTCCTTTATTAAAGTTCCATGTTAAGGTAGCTGTCCAAAAACGACGGATGACATCATAGGTTCTTTCCGTAATAAAATTGGTGCTGATATCCCTGTTAAATCCGATGTTCTGGTTTAAGATATCGTTCACCTGCAATCCAAGACGCAAATCTTTTTTCTTCCAGATTTTTTTTGTTACAGATGCATTCCAAATGAAGGCGTTGTTGTTGCTGAATACATCTGTTTTTTGACGCCAGTTATAATTAAAATCAGAATTAAGTGAAATGTCTTTAGGCAGATCAACACTTGTATTGAAGCTTGGTGTAATGGTCCAATATTTCGTTTTTAGATCGGGCCTGATAGAAGAGGTGGTATAATTGTAGCTGAATTCCGATCCCAGCCTGAATTCATATTTTTTGTCTTTGTATTTACTGATTTCCGTACCAAAAGTAAACCGGCGATTAATGTTCTCATTCGCCAGCCCGTTAACGAAATTTTTGTTTCTTCTCATTTCCGGGTTGAAACTGAAACTGAATCGCAGGTCAGGTTTCTTCCACTTAAAATTGTAGTACATCCACGCACCAAAATTATAATTGCCATCGACATTTACCGCCTGTGATAATCTTCTTCCACTGCTGTCAATTACATCCAGCGTACTAAAATCGTTTTTGGTAGGATTGAAGTAAAAGTTAGTATACAATCCCTGTTCTTTTAATACCTGGTAAAAATTATAGGTTAGCTCAAAGCGGTTGTTAAACGACTGTTTCAGGTTTGGGTTACCGACAGCTATATTAACCTGGTCGGTGTTGTCGAATACTGGTTGCAACTGGTTAATAGTAGGAGCTTGTGTGCGGCCGCTATAATTAACACGTAAGCTGCTGTATTGCCCAAGCTTGTAACTAAAGTTAGCTTTCGGGAAATAATTATTGAAGTTATATTTGCGTTCTGTGCTGTTAAATAAATTGGTTTGTTTCCAATTGGCAAAGCTGATATCACTACCTAATCCAAGTGTTACTTTTTTATAATTATGACGGTAACCCACCCCTGCTTTATGGGTGCGGGTTGCAAACTTGTAATCGTTGCTGTTTAAGTTGTTCAGGGTTTCGTATTTCCCATTAACATTATCATAGCTCAAACGTTTTTGTTCGCTGTTAGCCATTCCAAATCCGTAATTAAATTCAAGTATGCCATGTTTGCCCAATGGTTCTGTATAGGCTGCCCTTGATTCTAAGGTTAAACTATGGTTCTCGTTCTGCTTTTTTTGATCCGTTGTATCGGTACTTACATACGCACCGTTTCTAAACAATTGCAGCTGGCTTTTAAGAAAGCCGTCTGAGTTATTCATCATATATTTTTCCGAAACGCTTAGCGAGAAAGTGCGACCCTTCTTTTTGAATTTCTTTTTATACAAAGCACTCGCATTAAAAGCACCGTTTGTGCCTTCGCTCACGCTGCTGCGTTCATTTTTATTTACAGGTTGCTTGCTGTTTGTAAGTGCCT